>NZ_DBOLZL010000022.1:0-199533 GCF_059913585.1 Fervidobacterium sp. | reverse complement strand
ATACAAAAAAGCGATGATGAGTGTAGCACACAAGTTGCTAAGGACAATATTTGCTATGATGAAAAAGCGAGAGAAATTCCATATTGATCATACATTTTCGTCTTCTACTCAAAATTTAATTTTACATAGTTGACTCCTAGTACATAGCAAAGTATATCGATTGCTGACCCGAGGTGTTAGTATGAAACTAAACAACCGAAAAAAATACTGCCGTGTTATGTCACAATATAAGTAGGCCTTATCAACGAAAAGTTGAAAGATAACGTCGATTGGACGGTTGGAATTGCTCATTCCTTAAGACCTAATATTTTGAAGAAGTTGTTCTGATAACTTCTTGAGACTCTTATCTCAGTGCCGTTGTTCATCAAGACTATGTATGTATTTTGAAACCATTTTTTGATCTTTGAAATGTTTTTGATAGAGATAATATAGCTTTTGTGGACTTGAATAAAATCCTTCGAAGGAAGTTTTGTTAGTAGGGTGTGTAGTGGCATTACACATTCAAATACCTTTTCTTTTGTTACTATATGCACAATTTTATTGTCTGCTTCAAGGTAGATAATATCATTGGTATCTAATAGATAAATTTCTTCACCGTATTTTACAGGTAGTTTTGAAAGTTGTGATAAGTAGTACTCTGGTTTTTGTCTTTTCAAACCCAACTTTATTAATCTTTCAATAGTCTTACTCAACCTTTCTTTGGAAATGGGTTTAAGTACGTAGTCTATAGCTCCCTCTTCAAATGCCTTTAATGTATACTCATCATAGGCGGTTACAAATACTATATGTGGTTCGTACTCTATACTACCAAGAACATCAAATATAAGTTTATCTCCAACATTTATATCGAGAAATAGTACATCTGGTTGAAGCAGATTCGCCTTTTTTATAAATTCTTCACAATTAATAGCTTCAAAGAGTATTTTAATGTCACTATCAATTTCGTTAAGCAACCTTTTAATTCGCTCCATCGACATGGACTCATCTTCCACAATTCCACAAGTGAACATTAGTTCACCCCTTTCGCTTCAGTGCGTTTTAATTAATGGTATATGCAGTGAAAAGATAGTAAGACCATTTTCCACATTAACCGACATTTTACCTTCAATAAAGGACAGTTGTTGACTAACTATAGAAAGTCCTGTTCCAAAGTGCTCTGGTTTAATTTCTCTTTGTGGGGTTCCTGTATTAAGTATATCTATTCGTACATTCTTGTTCTCTAAACCTGCGCGTATCTCTATAATTCCTCCGGAATTCATCTTAATACCGTATTTTATAGCATTTTCGACAACAGGTTGAGTAATACCAGAAGGAATGATAACATCTTTAACTGTCTCTTGAATTGTTATTTTGTATTCGAATCTAATTGGCAGAAGCATTTCTCTTTGTATTTCAAGGTACTTTTCTATGAAATCTAACTCCTCCAAAAGTGACCATTGTTTCTTAAATTTTAGTACTTCTCTGTAATAATCGGAAACTCTAAAAATGAATTCCTCAGCTCTCTCTGGGTTTTGCCTAAGCGCTTCTGCGAGGAAGTTGAACGTATTAAATACAAAATGTGGGTTTAGCTTCGCACTCAATAGTTCCATGTTAAGATTTTGCAGCTCCTTTTCCAATTCTAATCTTCTCACCTTTTCCTTAAGAGCGGAGAGGTAATTTGCAGCGGATACTGATATTAAAAGAATCATTATCCAATATATGTCTTGGATATCTAATTTGCTATTTTGGAAATACGAGATTTTTAATATACTCTCAGATACAAATATACTTAACACAACGCAATATGCAATATTTATAACGGAGTAAAACAATATCTTAGATAGTCTTTTCTCCGTTCTGTAGACTCTTGAAAAGACAGAGTATAAGAAGATAGATAAGTTTATTAGCACAAAAGATAGCACAAACGGTGTATAGTAGTCTTTGAAGTCTACTGATTTAAGTAAAAAGAAGTAGAGAATGAGTATTGATATTTCGACTACGATAAATTCAGAAATTCTTCTACTCACTTTCCATTTCATTTATATTCTCCTGTTCTAAAGAAATTAGAAGTTTTTAAAAACCATATTCGGAAACCTCTTCTTCAAATCTTCAACGTAGGTCTTTGAATCTTTCATATTTTGAAGCTTTTCAAAATAAAATGCAAATTTTACAATATTCCTTTTCATTCCATAGGCATAAGTTATCATGTAGACAACCTTTTTTTCTGTTTCCAAGTCTATCTTTGATTTCTCCTTCAACAACAACAGAAACTCTCCATCTTCGATAATCATGTCTTGAGCAAGCCGGTTTGCATCAATAAATCTAAAAAATGCCTCCATCCTTATTATCCGTATATCCAGATTAAATGGCTCTTGCTCCACAGCTCTGGAAAGTTGTGCACTACCCACGTAGAAATAGAGTATGTTAAGAGGAAAGAGCGCACTCGCACTCTTTTCAAGTGTGAGTGCACCTTCCTTAGCAACTTCAACCACAGTCGAAGCAAAACCAAACGTTAGAAGTGTGTGTGCAAAGATTGTGCAAATTAAGATGTGGAGAAACAACATTTTTAAGACTTTTGAAGGTTCCAAAGATTTAGATTTCATCAAAATCCAAATCCAACTCCTCCGTAGAATCCGTATGTCAGCAAGAAATTGTTGTATTGTGTTAATCCTTGCAGAGGTTTACCGTTAACAAGCCATCCGTCTGGTGAATATCCACCAATTGCAATTGTTCCAACCTCAAGTTGCATAAAACTTGTTACTTTGATAGCAACGGCTAAATTTGCCGCAAGTGAGATATAACCTATGGAAGTGGTAAGATAACCTTCGAGAGTTCCATCTTCGAGGTTGCTAACGTTTGTGTTATTTTCATTTACCTTTCTCCCAAGAATTATGTCAATACTTCCAAAATACACGCCTGCAAGCAAGCTAACATTACCAAAAGAGATATTTTTAAGTCCGCCACCAAATCCACCACCAACTTCAATCTTGTACTTCTTTCCGTCCTTTGTGACCTCTTTCTCTCCACCAAAACCAAACCCGCCACCATAAGTCATACCTGGAACACCACCATAACCATATCCACCAAATGCAATTATACCATCCGCAAAATCTGGAAAGTCTATAATTGGAATGTTTATGTTCCTCAGCCCGAACAGCGTACCACCAGGAATGTAAACTACCATAGGACCACCGCCACCAAAATCAAACGCAAACCCGACGATACCTACCAAAGATAACCATAAAACAACCGCCAAAAATATGTTCTTCCTCATACAATCCACCTCCTCAAGTTTTTAAGTTCGTTCATTATCTACTGTCTGAGAGAGCTTATATTGTAGAGTCCGTTGTTGGATTACCAGCTTTTCACAACGATATTCCTGCCCTGAACGGTAACTTTATTCTCGTACCCCTTTTTAACGTATACCGCTAAGTTTGTTGATGCTGAATCAACAATTATTTCGATTTTCCCATCAGATGAAAATTCCTTGATATATAATTCACCCTTAATCGTTGCCGTAGAAATCTTTATCTTTGCAGGACCTTTGACTAAAAGATTCTTAGATGTAACGTTTACCGAAGAGATATCAACAAAAACATTATCTAAGACACCAGTAATAAAAACGTCCACGGCTGAAATATTAACATTCTTGAGAGCCTTAGTACCAATTATTAAACTTCCAGAGACTCTGTTTAGTACAGTTTTTTCAGTGTCAGAAGAAAAATCGATTTTTTCACTTGGGCCATACAAAATTTCATCTTTCTCATCGTCGAACTGTATACTGAAATTTACACCGGATATGTTAAGAATTGAATTTGAAACTGGAATGTTAATTAATGTACCTGAGTAATCTCGTTTTGAAGTCATAAAATCTGTTGGCAAGAGCAGTACAAACAAAAACGTGAATAATAGCACACCTGCAATAATCTCCTTATATGTTATCTCCATCTCTTTCACCTCTTCTTACAGATTTAAATATCTGAGACTTACAAAAATATTATCGCACTAAAATCTACGCGAACAACAGAAATTTCGTAAAATGTAAAAATCTTGGTGCGAAATGCAATGTCGTGGAGTAACAGAACAACTTAGACGGTAAATAAAAAAAGAGGCTGTTTTTTAGCCTCTTTCTATAGTTACTTCGAAAAATCTTATGGGGAATCAATAATACTCTATCTTAACAACCTTACCACGCTTTTCAAGTATTTGAGAGATATCATGAATAAGCCTAAATTTCAGAGAAATATCATGCGAAAAAAGTGGGTTTTGGTGAGCGGGATTTATAGCCCTACCAACCAAGAAAGTTATAACATCGGCTTCTTCGAGCATATCGATAAGCTTCTGAGCACCAACTCCCAAAGTTGTATCTTGGTTTTCGTAGTATCTGAAAACCTGGGTCAAAGTGATTATTCCCTCAGTAACCAGGTCTACACCGTCCATGTATCCTATAGGTGGGGAATATTCCGATATACTTGAGAAATCTATCTCCACCTTTTTACCAAGTATTTTCTCAACAATTTGGCTCGTTGTCCCACCACAAATCACTTTTTTACCTTCTCCACTCATCAGTTTCTCAACAACTATCTTGTCATTCTCTTTCTTTTCAGGCGGTCCAACCATGATTGTTAGATTTCTTCTCTCCCTGATTTTTATCGCACAAACGGTTGCATCATCGCCTTTTGTACCTTTGTCAAGTGCTTCTGCAAGTCTAACAAGATGTTTTGTGATACTCTGCAAATCAACCTTGTTATCGAGTAAATTCTTCAGTTCTTTTTTAATGTTATCTACTCCGAAACCAAATGGATACTTCACAGTTCCCATACCCGCTTGCGAGATACCATCTGTCATCAAAAAGACGATATCCCCGGGCTTAATTTGGATACCGCTTTCGAGAACTTTTCTACCCTGTATTTCGTGCACTTTCTTTTCAAGCTCAACGAACTCACCTTCTCTGTAGAAGAGGACGACAGGAAAATCGTATTCAAAGATATGACAATCTCCACTCACATGGTTAACATAACAAGTGGCAAGTGTTGCATAACTTATTCCTCGAACTTTACACGTTGGAAGTGTTGAAATGATAGACGAAAAGACTTCAGAAATAGGCACATCATTGAGGACCATCGTTGTAGCCATGGAAGCAGTCAAGGTTGAAAGGATGCTTGCCTTTATTCCACTACCAAGTCCATCCGAAACACTTACAACAGTTTTTTCTTCGGTCTTTTTAAATTTTACCGTATCACCGCAAACCTCTTCACCGGCTTTGTTCTTTTGTGCGTAATATATCTCAGTTGTCAACATTTTCTTCCCCCAGGAATTTTTTGAATTCTGCGAACCTAGATTTTGTTTCCGCTATCGATTCGCCGAGCAGACTTGCTATGTCTTGAGCCAATTTCATCTGCTCGTTCAAAACCTCATCTATTTTTTCAATAGTTCGTCTTCTCAGCTCGTTCATGTGTTCCCTTTGTTGGACCATCTCTGTAAGGTCTACAAATAGAACAACTATGCCTCCATCGTCTGGTAAGTCGAAGACCTTCGGGTACAGATAAACTTTTCTTGAATTAATGTAAAGCTCATGTATTCTGTTTGAGCTTTCCTTCGCTCTTTGACAAATACTGATAATCATATCTTCCGGATAATTCGCAAACAGAACTCTTGCTGAATTGTTTATATACAAAATCTTTGAATCTTTGAATATCACAATTGCATTTGGCGTTTCCTCAACAACAAGGTTACTCACGGAGGAAACCTTTTCAACTAAATATGCAAAACACATTTCCTTTTCTGCCTTACCAACGGCAACGGCAATTGCTTTGTCACGACACGTTTCATATCCACAGCCAGTGCAGTCTAATACCTTTTCTGGATTCGTTTTTCCCATTTCTGCAAAAATCCGTTCAATTTCTGACTCGGGTATATTGTATTCCACCTTTCTTATTTTCAACGTGCGTTTCAAATCAAGAGGAACCGAAAACCTGTCAAATTTCTTAACATTTAACTTTTCTAAAATTCGAATGGCGTTTTGTAACCTTGAACGCCGTAAGAGTATGTTATCTTCCTTTTTCATAGTGGGACCGTTAATACATCCCCCGACACATGCAGATGCTTCAATAAATATCTTTTCGTTGAAACCATTGAACGTCTTAAAGAAATTTATTATGTTTTCAACACCTTCAAGCACGTAATATGGGAAATTCTCCCCAACATATGCAGCAGCTGAATCAACAACTCCTCTGGAGGATGGATAAAACCTTGCTCTGATTGGATGTGGCGGGTCTGGATAAGTTTCCGGCATATTTTCTAACAAAGTGGCTATCCCTTTGGTAGTATTGTTACTCTCGTAAAAGATTTTTTCTAATCCATTTTCGAGTTCTTCAAAGGTCAAGACCACATCAAACACATCTTCAAGTTCCTTTTTCTTTGCAATGCACGGACTAACAAAAACTTTTGGTAAATCTCCGAACATATGTTTCAAAAACTCGGCATGAACACTTGCAGGAGACTTAACTTTAAACAGATAATCAGCATATTGTGGAAAATACTTCTCAACAAGTTCAACAACAACAGGACACGCTGTTGTGATTAAAGGCTTATTGCTTTGTGCGAATATCTTGGCATACTCTTCTGACACGTATTCTGCCCCAACAGAGGTTTCAGAGATATATACACAGCCTAATTGTTTAAGCAAGGACAAGACTTTAAAAGGTTCTTTGAAATAAGCATAGAAAGAAGGAGCTATTGACAAAATAAAAGGTTTCCTCACAAGACTTAAGAGCTTCTCGACATCATTCCTGTATTGCTTCGCATTTTGCGGACATATATTGACACAAGTTCCGCAAAGCACACATTCCTCTTCGATAACAAACGATTCCCCCTGTTTGAAGCTAATAGCCTTGACTGGACAATTCCTGAGACATTTGTAACAGTATGTGCAGTTAGCTTTGTCAGATAAGATATACCGGCTTTTTGACATTGTTATCATTGCTTTTCACCTACTCTCTTCGTTTCCATTTATCGCGCTAAGTCTTTCCTTTATTTTCTCAATCAAACTTTCCACGTTTGATACGCTTATATTTCCAAAACATTCATTACCAAACCTTACGTTAACTCCTTCTGAGCAATTGCCCATGCAAAGACTTCCACGTAGTTCAATGCGTGAGTCGATAAGAGATTCTTTGAGCTTCTCAACTACCTTGTATGCACCTTTTAGATGACACGAACTTCCTAAACATACGTAAACTACAAGTTTAGTTTCATCACTTTTTGAATTGTTCATTGCTTGTCCCCTCACTTTGAAATGGGAAGTACATTTAGTGCTTTTCATGTATTCGTGATTACTTTCACAATATAGTTTAAAACATTTCTTTCATATAGTCAAGTAACTCAAAATACCTAAAAGAAGTATAGAGAAGCGCATCTTGACTGATTTCCGGAAATAATTATTTAAAACACTATCATAAAAATTCACAATTAATTTTCAGAGTAAACATAAAGGTTATAAAAATCCCTATTGACAACAACGGGAAATTATGGCAAAATTATCCACGGTCAGTGAAAAGCTGGCTCAAGCAAGAAGACGGGGACGTGGTGCAGCCTGGTTAGCACGCCGGTCTGTCACACCGGTGGCCGCGAGTTCAAATCTCGTCGTCCCCGCCAAATGAAGACGGGACCTTTTAAAGGTCCCGTTTTTGTTTTCTTAGTTTTAAAACTTCCTTGGAGGTGTTCGTATGCGTGAAAAACTTTACCTTTGGAAGTATAAATCACTTGCCGAAAGACTTGCCAAAGAAATGAAAAGAAGGCATTTTGAAGTTCACATTGTTAATTCCAAAGAAGAACTATTAAAAAAAGTTCGTGAACTTGTGCCTGAAGGTTCGACAGTTGCAAATGGCGGGTCGTTGACGTTGATTGAAAATGGTGTTTTGGATATCTTCAGAAACGGTAAATACGTATACTACGACAGGTACGCAGCAAAAACACCCGAAGAGCGTAAAGAGCTTGAATTAAAGGCTTTTACAGTTGATTACTATCTCTCAGGTGCTAACGCTATCACGGAAGATGGAAGGCTTGTATTCCTGGATGGTAATGGAAATAGAGTAGCGGCGATTGTTTTTGGACCGAAAAATGTAATAGTTATTTCCAGTGTGAACAAGGTAGTAAAGGATATAGAAGGTGCGCGTGAGAGATTGAGGTTTATCTCACCCATGAACAGTAAGCGACTTAACTTGTCAACTCCATGTGCTCAGAAAGGATTTTGCTATGACTGCACCAATTCAGATAGAATTTGTAACTATTTTGTCGTGGTTGAATCTTCTGCCAGAATCCCCGGCAGAATTAAAGTAATATTAACAACTTTTGAAACAGGTCTTTGATTTTTGAATGTATTTGTGAAATTTTCCCACACAGGTCAAAATTCTCATCAATTGGTTTTTTTGATGATGTTGCACTTCACAAACAGAAGTGGTAAAATTTGATTGTGAAAAGGATAACATGAACGAATTCACCAGGATAATGGAAACTAAAGTAGGGGGAGCGATTATGAAAATACCAAAACCGACGGTCAGAAGGTTAGGACTCTATTATCGTTGTTTAGCAAGGTACAAAGAAGAAGGTGTAAACTTTGTATCTTCGCAGGACATAGCAGAGAGACTGAACATTAAGCCAAGTCAGGTTAGAAAGGATTTATCGTACTTTGGAGAATTTGGTAAACGTGGACTTGGTTACAACGTGAGCAAACTCATTTCGGAAATAGCGCACATCATCGGCGTGAATAAAGAATGGAATGTCGCGATTATAGGTGCTGGAAATCTGGGTAGTGCGCTTGCGAATTACCCTGGACTTGCAAAGCATAAATTCAACGTAGTTGCTATTTTCGATAACGACAGGCAGAAAGTTGGTAAAAAGATAGCTGGAATACCTGTTTTCCATATCAGCGAACTGAATCAGAAAGTGAAAGAGCTTAACATTGAAATGGCTGTTATTGCGGTTCCTGAAAGTGCTGCTCAATACGTTGCAGAACTGGTTGAAGAAGCTGGTATAAAAGGAATTGTGAATTTCTCACCAATAAAACTGAGAACCAATATACCGATTGAAGATGTTGATATAACGCTCTCGTTTGAAACATTGGCTTACATGATATTAAAAAGCTCGCCTGTGAATATTCAACAAGAAGAGCAAGTCTGAAAAATAAAAAACACCCCCGTGAAGCTTTTGATAAGCAACACGGGGGGTTTTTGTTGCTGCCAATGTTCAGTTATCAGCTACACTTGCTCCAGCCACATTTTCTACAGCTCGTGCATCCTTCCTGTTTGATAATACTATTTTTCGAGAGACACGATGGACAATATGTGTTACCGTCTGCATCAACGTAGTAACCTTCAGCCCATTGTAATCCATTTGCAGTAACGAATTTCTCAATTTCTTCAGCTGTTTTTGCGGTTCCATCTATCACAAATGTATCGATAGTTTCTGCTGGGGTTTCACCCCAGAGTTCAACAAAATCATCGATAGCGTTCTTAATTTCTTTTGCCAGAGCAGGCGTATAAGTTCCTTTGACCTTTCTTAATTGTTCAAGAATTTCCTCGGCTGATACTCCCGCCCTCAAGGCAATTGAACTAAGTCTTCCAATCGCTTCCGCAAGTTCAGTTCCGTTGGACAAGAATATTTCAACAGCTTCTCCGTTGTCATCAAAGCTAACAGTGATATATGTGGTACCTGAATCGGTTTTGAATTTTCTTGTAACGCTTCTTAATGTATCCTTTCTTGGTTTAGGTCTCAATTTGTGCTTTTCATCAAGCACGAAGAATTGAACCTTTGGTGCATCTTTCGTTTTCAAGTTCTTCGCTGAGGTAAGTACTTGCGTTTGCAATGAACCATCGCGGTATATGGTCAATCCACGGATGTTCAGTTTCAGCGCTTCGAGGTATATATTCAAAACATCTTCTTCAGTAGCACTATTTGGCATATTTATCGTCTTTGAAATGTTGTTATCAACATACCTTTGGAACGCATCCTGCATCAACAAATGGTCCATAGGTGATATATCCATGGCAGTGACGAAAACTCTTTTAATGTGTTCTGGCACTTCAGGTATATCTTTGAGGGAACCTTTTTCCACTAACCTATCTTTAATCCGTTCCAATATCTCCTTGTCAAGTTTTTGTTCGAGGATTTTGTTGACGTAGAACAACGCTTCTTTTCCACCATCGTGTTTGTTCATATACCTGACATACGCAAGGAGGAAGTTTGGTTCCAATCCACTACTTGTGTCTGCGATGTTTGATATTGAACCAGTTGGGGCTATAGTTAAGACCGCAACGTTACGCTTACCGTACTTTGACTCTGAAAGAACTTGTTTTAACTCATCGTCAAATTTGCTCATACCCATAGCAAATGGAGCAAACCCTTCTTCACGATAGTATCTACTCTTTTCAAACAACGGGAAGTTACCTTTTTCATGTGCCAACCTGTTCGATTCACTATGACCTTGTATCGCCATGTATGCAGTCATATCCGCTGCAAATTGCCTTCCTTCTGGAGAATCATACGGTATGTCTAATAGGTAGAGTAAGTCTGCAAATCCCATGATACCAAGACCTATTCTTCTGCTATCTTTTACTGCCTTTGTAATCTTTTCCAGTGGGAAAACGTTCACATCTATTACGTCATCAAGGAATCTGACAGCAAGTCTTGTTGCCTCACCAAATGCTTCCCAATCGAATCTTCCATCCAGATAGAACTTCGCAACATCAATAGAACCTAAGTTACAAGCTTCATATGGCGCAAGTCCAATTTCGCCACATGGATTGGTACTCTCAATAACCATTTCTGGATACATAGCGTAATATTTGTTCATCTCGCTTAGGAATGCTAACCCTGGGTCTCCTGTTTTCCAAGCATTTTTAGCCATTTTCTTAATTAACTCTCGGACCTTTACTTTTTTTGTAGCATTACATTTTTGGTGCTTCAGTTCAATTTCTCCATCTTCCATGTAGAGTCTCAACAGCTCTTCCCTGGGCATCGTTATTCCAACCGATATATTGAAGAATTTCAATACTTTCTCTCCATCGTTACCTTCTTTTGCAGTGATAAATTCCTCGATGTCCGGATGGTCGATATTCAGAATTCCCATCAGAGCACCACGTCTTCTATAGCCTTGTTCGACAACACCAACTGCTGAGTTGAAAACATGCATGAATGAAACAGGACCACTTGCTTGCCCATGTGTTCCCGCAACAAAACTTCCTTTGGGTCTCAACCTCGAGAAGTTACTACCGATACCACCACCAGCTTTGGTAATTAGTGCGTATTCTTTAACCGCATCGAATATGCCCTCTATACTATCTTCAACTGGAACTACAAAACATGCAGAAAGCATATGGAGATGGTTTCTTGAATTGTAAATTTCCCAGTAATCTTCAAGAGTCATTTGTTCAATAGGTTTCCACAGTAGTTCGTGCCTGACACCCATACCGGCGTTAAACAAAGTAGGACTGTTTGGGATGAATATCCTTGAGAGTAAAAAGTTGTAGAATGTTTCTTCCCAGAATTTAACTTCGTCCAGCTTTTCGCTGTCACTTTTACTTTCCAAGGCTGGATTGTTCACCAATTCCGCCGTTGCAATTACGCGTGCAACCCTACGACAAATATCAGCCCACTTGGTCTCAAGATACTCACCAGAAGGGGTTTTTAGAAAATACCGCTCAGAAAGTATTTTGTAGGCGTTTTTCGATGGTTCAACGTTTTTCCAATAGTCGATAAACTTATTCAATGCACCATAAACGATAGACATAAAACTTTCCCTCCCCAACATTCACTATAGCATCTCTTCCACACTCTAGCGAGGTATATTATACCACATCTTGTGGTTTAACTGCAATAGTATACAACGAATTGTAGATTTTTCTTTTCGGTGAGCGCGAAGGAGAGATAGCAGGTTAATCCTCTTTAGCGGGCTCTATTGGAAATTTTTTGGCTCTTTTGAAAGGTTGACTAACGGAAAGAGTTTTGAAATCGCAAAGAAGAGCAATATTAGACCCGAGAGGATGTAAACATTTCTGACCCCTATGAAATTGCCCAACATTCCCAAGATAAAGGTTCCAGTTGGTGAACCGCCGGTGTTGATAAACGAATACAGAGATATAGTTCTACCTTTCATATTTGAAGGAGACAACAGCTGTGTTCTACTATTTGTGATGTTAAAGAACGAAGACTGGCAAGCACCTATCAAGAATGCTGCATAAGGTGTCAAAGCAGGTTTGATGGAAGCAATTAGAATGCTTGCTCCGATTACAACTAGCAAAAACTCTTCCCTTAACTTTATTAAGCGTTCAGGATTTACAGATGCTACTATGTTGGCACCAACGAAAGCACCTACACCCATCATCCCCATAATTAATCCGTAACCAAGTATATCTGATTTCACCACACTTTTGACAAAAGCTTGCATCAACATGCCAAATGGCATTCCGAAAAGAGAATACATCGTTAACCCTACGAATGTATTAATTAATACAGAGTTTGTTGATACATAACGAAAGCCTTCTATAAGGTCTTCAAAGAACTTTTTAAAACTCAAATTACTGTATGTTTTAGCGTGGTTGTCTGGAATCAGTAAAAGTACAACTATCAACGGTAAAAATGAAATAGCGTTGACTATGAACCCAAACTCCAAACCATAAAACTTTACAACAAAACCTGCAATTGTTGGTCCTACCATCCTTGCAACGTTAAAAATCATTGAATGTAACGCAAGCGCATTTGGGAGCATATCTTTCGGAACGATGTTTGATATAAATGTGTTCCTTGATGGAAGGTAAAAACCGCTCGTAATTCCCATCATAAGACTGAGGAAGAGCAAAAAGAAAGGACTTAACAGACCCTTCCAAACAAGGTAAGCCATGAAGAAAGCGTTAGCGGCATCCAAAAGCTGAGTGTAAAGTAGTATGGTTTTAGGTCCGAACCAGTCTATTAAAACCCCAGCGACTGGTGAAAAGAAAACCGATGGAAAACCTTTAAGAAAAGCTATAAGCCCTATGAAACCTGCGGCTTTATCTTCTGAAAATAAATTAACAGCCACCCAGCCTCTTAGGGTTGTATCTATCCATGTGCCAATTAAAGAAATACTTTGGGCAGACCAAAAATTCCGATAGTGTTTGTTTTTAAGAGCTCGATACGGGTTCATGATCCTTGCCATGAGTATTACCCCACCTAAAGATGAATTAATTCGTTTCACGAACCATTGTAGCATTGGTTTTTACAGATTTCAAACAAGTATTCCGTTAATTAGTGAAGATTTAGTATGTATACAGCAAATAGATTCCGTTAATCAACAAAATTTGTCGATATTGATGGTTTGAAATCTCAAAAATATTTGATTAAATAGCATTAGGATGTCGGTAACGTTACCGAAACGGCTAACAGAACATTGTAGATGGAAGAGGCTGGAAGCGTTTTGGAAAAGTAGGGGTAAATTCATGAATAACATAAATTTCAAGGAGGTTTTGCAAATGGACATTTACGGTGCAGACTACTACCCAGAACATTGGGACAAGTCGTTTTGGAAAAAACATGTTGAGTTGATGAAGGTTTATGGCATTGAGTGGGTGAGGATAGGTGAGTTCATGTGGAGTGTTGTAGAACCAAGGGATGGGGAGTTTGATTTTTCTTTACTTGATGAAGCAATAGAACTACTCTCTGAAAATGGTATCAAGATAATCTTGGGGACTCCGACTGCGACTCCTCCCGCTTGGCTTGTGAGTAAATATCCAGAAATCCTCCCAGTTGACTGGAATGGTAGAGTTAGGGGGTTCGGAAGTCGAAGGCATTACTCACCGAACTCGAAAGCATATCTTGAATACGCCTTAAGAATTGTTGAGCAATATGCATCCAGGTATGGTGATACAATTGATGTATGGCAAATTGATAATGAATTCGGATGTCATGACACGACGTACAGCTTCACCAACGAAGACCTTGTTTCGTTTCGCGAATGGCTAAAAGAAAAGTATGGCACTATAGAGAATTTGAATAAACATTGGGGAACAGTGTTCTGGAGTCAAACATACAACAGCTGGGATGAGATTGTCTTTCCAACAAACACACCAACATTTGAGAATCCCCACCAGATGCTCGACATCTATAGATTCATGTCTGACAGTTCCATACGTTTCTTAAAAAGTCAAGTTGAAATAATCAGAAAGTATTCCTCAAAGCTTATAACTCACAACTTTATGGTAGATTTCATGGATTTGGACTATCGAAAGATGGCAAAATACGTTGATTTCGTTTCTTGGGATAATTATATAGCAACAGAAGAATACGACCCGCTAAGACAGTCAGCAAACCATTCGCTAATGAGGTCTTTGAAGCACCAACCATTTTTGGTTATTGAACAACAGCCAGCGAGGGTGAATTGGAGGCAAGTTAACGAAAACTACGAATCCGAATATCTTGCAATGTGGACTAAACAGGCGTATTTAAATGGGGCAATGGGGGTAATGCCGTTCCGTTTCGATCAGATTCGGTTTGGGGCTGAACAATACCATGCCGGGTTGTTGGACTACTATGGAAGACCAACAAAACGGTTAGAAGCTTATTCAAAAGTGAAAAGTCAAACGCCGGGGGTCATCACTCCAAAACCCGAGGTGGCTATTTACTTTGACTACGAAAATGAGTGGATTCACAGAATAAACCATCTGAATCGAAACTTTAAGTATTGGAACGCGATTGTAGATATTTACAAAGCAGTTAAGAACCTTGGATACAACGCAGAGTTCGTGTTTAATGAGGATGAGGTTGAAGGGTACAATGTATTGATAGTTCCTTATGCTTCTCATATTTCCGAAGAATTCATTGAGAAAATCAAAAAGTTTGGGGGGCCAGTTTATCTCACGGCAATGTCATCAATAAAGGATAAGTATAATTGGCTAACTGAGAGAATGCCGTGGCATCTTATCGATGAATTTGGGATTGAAGTAGTTGATTTTGGTGGAATCAAGAAAGAAAAAGGGTATCTCTTCTCTCAATGTGTTACGACTTTATTCTGGAAAGATGAGCTCGAAGTTTTGGACGCGAAAGTTATCGGCAGTTTTGAGAATGGAGCCCCACTTGTAACAGTTAAAAATAACCGTTATTATGTAGCTTCTGTCCTTGATGAGAATGGTTGGAAATTATTACTGTCAGAAAATCTGAAGCCCAGGGTCTTAGGTAAAGGATACGAGTTGGTGAGTGTAGAACGAGATGGTAAAGAACTGACAGGTGTTCTGAACACATTACCAACTGAGAACAAGGTGTATATTGACGGAAGCTTGCATATTTTGAAACCATTCGAATTTAGGTTCGTTGGTTGAAAGATTAGCTTAATTAGGAGGTGTTGAGTTTGAAAAAGTTTGTAACGATACGTGATGTTGCCAAGGCGGCTGGTGTATCGATAAATACAGTTTCAAGAGCACTTAATAATAAGCCGGATATAAACAAAGAAACAAAAGAAAAGGTCTTGAAAGTAGCGAGAGAGCTTGGGTATATAAAGGATGCAACTGCAACGTCTTTGAGATATGGGTTGACCAAAGTCATAGGTGTGATTTTGGAGGACAGCTCGAACCCATTTTACTCAGAGGTGCTCAAGTCAATAGAAATGGCTGCCAGAAAACGAGGTTTCAACGTTATTTTTATGAACACAGAAAAAGATTACAACTTAGAGGAAGACGCGGTAAAAACTATGCTCAGCTGGAGGGTAGATGGGATTATCATTTCACCCACGCAAGAAAAAAGCGAGGATATACAACTACTTATAAAATCCGCCGTGCCTTTTGTTATCCTTGGTGTTCACTTCGACGACATTGAAGTTCCAGAGGTTTACAGTAACGATGTCAAGGGAAGTTATTTGGCGGTAAGTCACTTGATTGAGAAAGGTAGGAAGAAAATCGTATACCTTAGCGGATACTTATACAAATCCGTTGCTCGTATGAGGCTTGAAGGATACAGAAGAGCTCTCCATGAACATATGTTGCCATTTGACGAAAGTTATGTCTTTGAAGTCGAAGAAGGTGTTGAGAATTCGTATAAAAAGATGCTTGATATCATAGAATCCGGACTTAATTTTGATGGAGTTTTCTGCTTTAACGATATTTCTGCAATTGGCGCAATGCAAGCACTTCGCGAAAAAGGTTACTCTATTCCAGACGATGTGTCGGTTGTAGGATACGATGATATAGCATTTGCGCATTTTATTCAACCGAGACTGACGACAGTTCGCATAGATAAGCAAAAAGAAGGAGAAGAGGCGTTTGAACTGCTTTACGAAATGATAAAAAGAAAAGAATTTGTAAACAAAAGACAGGTCCTGGATGTTGAACTCGTTGTAAGGGAAACAACGTGAAATCTTTTTGGAGAAAGGAGTGAACCCTTGTATGTATATCCAAAACTTATCGGAAATAAGGAAGATAATGGGTTACCGCAAGTCTGATGGATATGAAATGATATTAGATGTTCGTAAAATTCCGGCTGGTTACAAGATTTCGGGAGAAATAAAAGGAATAGTGGACGATGTTGAACTATTCTCTTTCCCAAGACTAGATAGGGTACTTGCCAATAACTGGCAGTCATGGGGACCTGCAAGGGTTATAACAAAGGATTTTAAATTGAATTTCCCAAAGGACCTAATTGGAAAATTTGGTTTCAGTGCATCCATTATGCCGGAAGTTTATTTTGATAACCTTATCAGCGATTATTTCTTAGCTTCGGATACCTTCGTAATAGGAGCGCTTAAATCCGAGATTGGTCATGTTTATTTCAAGTTGTCTGATGATACAGTATCCGTCCATATAAGGTATTTTGGCAAGATGTTCGATGAATGGACACCTATAGAACCTATTTTGGTAATCAATTTGAACCCTGATGATGGACTCACATACTATGCCGAACTTATTGCAAAGGAAAACAACATTACATTTTCATCACACAACCCGGTTGGTTGGTCGAGCTGGTATCAATACTATCTTGACTTCAATTATGAAAAGATGATTTCCGATTTGGAGAAGTCTAAAGAGCTCGATTTGGGATACGAAGTCTTCCAAATAGATGATGCATGGGAAGTTGATATTGGTGATTGGGAACCTAACGAGAAGTTCCCAAGCCTAAAAGAGGTTGCAGATAAAATAGCATCATATGGCTACAAGCCAGGAATTTGGCTTGCCCCGTTCAGCATTTCGGAAACATCGAGTGTGTTCAGAAACCACCCTGAATGGGTGGTCAAAGACGAAAGCGGTGTACCCGTTGTTGCGTATGAAAACTGGAATAAAAGGATTTACGCCCTTGACACAACGCATCCTGAAGCTGTGGAGTGGTTAAAAAACCTCTTTGTTGGTTTAAAAGTGAATGGGTTCGATTATTTTAAGATTGATTTTCTTTTTGCTGGAGCAATTCAAGGGAAGAGGTATGCACATAATGTTTCGCCAGTAGAAGCGTATAGAAGGGGTTTGAAAGTTATTCGAGAAGCTGTAGGAAATTCGTTTGTTCTTGGATGTGGTGCTCCCCTTCTACCAAGTGTTGGTTTAGTTGACGGTATGAGAATCGGCGCTGACACGGCACCATTCTGGGACCCAAATGGACCAGATATAGGCTATCCAAATGCGTATTACGCTCTAAGGAACGTTATTACACGCAACTTTATGAACAACATACTTTGGTGGAACGACCCTGACTGTCTTATGGTGAGAAAGGAAGATACACAGCTTAGTGATGCGCATAGAGAACTTTACACTATTACATCACTCTTGTTGGATAATATGATAATACAGAGTGATAACCTCTCCTACGAAATTGATAAGAATTTGTGGACCTTGGTTAAAAAGTACAAGACCTACGGTCGTAGAAGGTTCAAAGTCAGTGGTTTGATGAATGGAAGATACAAAATCACAAGTTGTGGTATCAACGGTTGTGATGAACTCGTTATAGAGGACCTTGCAAATTTGCAATACAGGGTCAACTATGATACGCCAAGGATTGAGCTGTCAAAAGTGGTTGAAAAAAGAGCAGATGGTAGGACCTTTAATTACTATAGGGAAAACAATAAATAAAAGAGTAAAGGTGGTGATAAGCGATGATGGAACGAAGATGGAATCTGCTCACTGGAGAATGGGTTATGGTTTCAGCATACACGCAAGCAAGACCTACAAATCCAACGAATTTCTGTCCACTTTGTCCTGGTGGTGATGAGTTCGAAACAGAGTACGATTTGGTTTCGTTTGATAACAGATATCCTTCAATGAAGTTAGATGCTCCAGAGGTCCAAAGCACGGGTATATATAGAAAGGCACGTTCAAACGGAAAATGCGAGGTTGTTGTTTATACAATTGAACACGAAAGTGCTATGAGCATGATGCCTATTCACCAAATCGAAAAACTAATCCAAATGTGGGTTGATAGATACCTTGACTTATCACAAAACCGGTTTATCAAATACGTCTTCATTTTTGAAAACAGGGGCAAGGAAGTAGGAGCAACCCTTCCACATCCACATGGACAATTATATGCCTTTCCATTCATTCCAAAGCGTATAGAAGCAAAACTGCAGGCTTTATCTCAATACTACGACGAAAACGGTACTTGTGCAGTTTGTGATATTGTTGATAATGAGGTAAAATTAAAAGAGAGGATAATCTACGAGAATGAATCATTTATCACACTTGTTCCGTTTTATGCACGCTGGCCCTACGAAGTCCATGTATATCCCAAAAGGCACGTAAGTACTCTTGTAGAACTTACAAACACCGAGAGATATCACTTGGCAAAGGCTCTAAAAGTTGTTACAATGAAATATGACTTACTTTTCAAACAAGCGTTCCCATACATGATGATGCTTTTCCAAGCACCAGTCAATGATGTGAGCTACTCACACGCTTTCCATTTCCATATTGAGTTTAACCCTGTAAAACGAGACAAAGACAAAATTAAGTGGATGGCAAGTGTTGAAACCGGAACATGGGCGTTCATAAACCCAAAAATTCCAGAAGAAGCGGCAAAAGAACTCAGGAATGTGGAGGTTGAGTTGTGATATGGCAGACCAAAAAATAGTGGTTTATTCACCGGGACGTGCAAATCTTATTGGAGAACACACTGATTATAACGACGGCTTTGTCCTGCCATTTGCTATAAAAAGGTATGTAAAAATTGAAATAGAACCATCGAAAAAGTTTAAAATTTTCTCACACCAGTTGAAGAAAGGAATAGAGTTTGATGCCCCCACAAAAACAAATTCCTGGGCTGATTACGTAATAGGGATGGTTCAGAAGCTTAGAGAACATGGATACGAAGTTAAGCCGTTCACAATGCATATTGATTCTGACCTTCCTATGGGAGCGGGATTATCAAGCTCTGCCGCTTTGGAAGTTGGTGCGGGGTATGCTATTTCTCAAATGATGGGATTTGAGATTGACCGTGAAGAACTTGCAAAGATTGCCCACGAATGTGAGGTTGATTTCGTTGGTGTTCGATGTGGGATAATGGACCAGTACGCCGTTGCACTTTCGAAAGAGGACCATGCACTTTTTATAGATACCATGACAAGAGAGTATAAATACGTACCTCTTCGGCTCGATGATACCAAGCTTTACCTCATTAACTCTGGAGTTAAGCATGAGCTTGGTTCGTCTGAATACAATAAAAGACGACATGAGTGCGAACTTGCACTGCAAGCGCTCAGGAAACCATCGTTTAGGGAAGTTACTCTCGAAGATATCGAAAAGATTCAAGACCCTGTTTTGAAAAAGCGGGCACTGCATGTTGTTACAGAGAATGAGAGGGTTTTAAAGACTCTATCGGCACTTGAGGATGACAACCTGGTTTTGGTTGGAAAGTATCTGTACGAATCACATTACAGTCTCAAAGACAATTACGAAGTTTCTTGCGAAGAGATTGATTTCCTTATCGAAAAGTTACGTGAGTACTCGAATGTTTTAGGTGCAAGGATAGTTGGAGCAGGCTTTGGAGGAAGTATCATAACGTTAGTGAAGGGAAATTTTGAAAGCATTTTTGAAAAAATTTCAGAAGCTTACAGAATTAAATTTGGCATTTTGCCAACACTTCTTAACGTAGAGACTAGCAATGGAGTTTTTAGAGCTCTCTGAGAATACTTAGGGACTTTCGGACAATAGGGACAATCCGAATGATACGAAAGGAGTTTAATGAATGGCAGATAAAACAAAGAGAAATGCGAAAATCTTTTCCTTCAATTACGACATCGCTGAATCGATAGTGAATTATGCCCGTAAGGTTTCAGAAGAAGGGCTTACGAAAGGCACTTGGGGAAACATCAGTGTCCGAGATGGTGGATACGTTTACATCACACCATCTGGTTTTCCATATGACAAGTTAACACCAAAGCACATAACAGTTGTGGACAACGAGGGTAGGAAAGTCTACGGTGAGTTAACACCCTCTTCAGAACTACCTTTGCATATTGAGATTTACGAAAAGCGAGCAGATGTTCATGCGATAATACACACACATCCTGTTTATTCTACAATAGTCTCAGTGACTTTAAAAGAGATTCCCCCAATTGTTGAGGATGCTGTAATGATTCTTGGTGAACGTCTTTTTGTTTCAGAATACGCACTTCCAGGGACCGAAGAACTCGCACGGAACGCCGTGAAAGCTCTTGGAAATAACCATTGTGTATTTTTAAGAAACCACGGTCTTGTGACCGTGGGTGAAAATCTCCAAGAAGCTTTCATTGCAACACTCGTTGCAGAAAAAACTGCACAAATTTACGTAGAAGCTCTCAGAGTTGGAACAGTTTCTATTCTCCCAGATGAACATGCGAAGTTACTGAGAGAAAAATACCTCAAGTCGTATAGACAAAAATAACCTTTACTTCACGTTCATCTTTCTGCTTCCTGGTTTCACAGCGGGTATACCAGATTTACAAAGTGGACAATCTTCTGGTTGGTAAGTAGGGAAGTCGAACTTCACAAGGTAGAAGTACGGCTTCCCTTTAAATTTTTGATCGATTTCTTCAAACGGATTTTCTTTTCCTGACCTGTTTATGATGCTTGCAAACCCTACGATTTGCCCGCCGTAGCTTTCAACAACTTCTACAACTTCGAGTGTTGATTTTCCAGTTGTAACAACATCTTCAACGATAAGCACCCTTTCGCCTTCGTGTATTTCAAAGCCCCTTCTCAATTTCATAACACTGTCTTCACGTTCAGTAAAAATTGCGCGTGCATTCAACTTCTTCCCTACTTCATATGCCACGATAACACCACCAAGTGCCGGTCCGACAACAATGTCAACACCCACTCCAGCATCTAAAACTTTCCTTGCTATTAGTTCCCCGATTTGCTCCCCATATTTCGGATATTCAAAAACCTTGGCGCACTGGACGTAATTCGGGGAATGTAAACCAGAAGAGAGTATGAAGTGACCATCGAGCAAAGCGCCTGTCTTTCTGAGGATTTCTAAAACCCTTTCGTTTATCATCTCCATAATCCCACCTTCTCTTTTATAGATTGTATCTTTTCACCGGGGTCTTTTGCCTTATACACTTCTCTTCCAAGTACAGCGAAATCCGCTATTCCGAAAACGTCCCACAACGATACCACATCTTTTTGGTCGTCTTTTGATTGCTCCATACGTATACCGGGAACCAGTATTGCTCCACCTATTTTGTGTCGCATCTTAATTGCCCACATGCCTGGCAGCACGAACGAAGAGCCCAACCTCGCAAGTCCTACAATGATATGTTCAAAGTCTTCGAGCCTTCCGGGTAGCGATGTTAACTTTATCACAGAGAAAATCATCTTGTCAGTTGATTCAAGAGCGGCTTTAACACTCTCTAACCCGGCGTTTGCATGGACTGTAAAACCAACGATTGCAGGATGTTCCCAAGCTCTTATCGACCTTGCCACTGTTGACGGTATATC
The DNA here is from genome assembly GCF_059913585.1 of Fervidobacterium sp. NCBI lineage: Bacteria > Thermotogati > Thermotogota > Thermotogae > Thermotogales > Fervidobacteriaceae > Fervidobacterium > Fervidobacterium sp. The sequence goes on along the minus strand of NZ_DBOLZL010000022.1, from coordinate 177,634 downwards.
AGAAAATTTCAAATCAAGAATAACTTTGTATCCTTTCTCGTAGAAATAATCGAGTACCCTCTTTCCTTGCACTGCAAGGTTATGCCCAACCTTAACATAATCAAAACTTCCGTACTTTTCGATGAAACCGATAGGGTCTTCCATGTCTAAGCTAAGCACCGGTTCTGTTACAACCCGGTTTTTTCTCTCGACTTTTTCCATCTTTTCACCGCTAAGTGGAGTAACCATCAACATAAAAATACCCCCTTTAGAAATTATTGTTTTTCTTCTCTTTTTAAGAACCCACAATTTCTTTTCCTATTTTGTTGATTACATCCTCATTTTGGAATAGTGCACTTCCTATGCTCACTGCGTTCGCTCCAAATTGAAGCATCTCTTTTGCTTGTTGGGCGGTGTATATACCACCGGATGCGATTATGAAAATATCTGGTAAAACCTTCCTCACCTCGTAAACAGCTCTAAGTGCGATAGGATAAAGTGCAGGACCTGAAAGCCCTCCAAGTAAAACTTGTCCTTCGGGGTTCACGATAAGTCCACGGATAGTATTGATAACAGTGACACCATCCCAACCTTCCAGCGCGACAATCTTTGCCATTTCTTCAACAAACCCACTCTCTATTCCAAGTTTTGCAATGATAAACGCATCCGTTTCTTTTCTTATCTCTTTCAGAAGTTTCCTCCACTCTTCCCTATCTGACATGATTGAGAGTCCGCCGTGATGAACGTTTGGACAGCTAAAATTGTATTCGATAGCCAAAAACTTATCTAAATAAGGCCTCACAAGTCTGGTTATCTCAACGTATTCTTCGAACGAATCTCCTCCAAGACTCAAAATAGCTGGAACCTTCGAAAGCAAAACATCTAATTCTCCACTATCTATCATCTTTTTTAAACCATCAAAACCAGGATTCTCGAGCCCGATGCGATTTATCATGAAGATATTGGTTGCGTATATTCTCGGCGGTTTGTTACCAACCTTTGGATGGAGAGTTATCGTCTTCAGTGTGTACGCGCCTACGTAAGACCAATCTATTGAATCTACGTTAAGGTACTCACCAAACCCTCCAGGTCCGGAGGCTATAACGATTGGTGTTCTCAGCTTCAGTGTCTTTAAACTTGCCATACGTTATCACCTCTAAACACCGGTCCGTCTGTGCAAACGTGTTTTATACCATGGACTGTTTCCACAGCGCATCCTTTACAAGCACCTATTCCACAAGCCATGTACTCGTTCAATGAAACGTAAACAACTTTATTTGGCATATTTTTTACAGCAAGTTCTTCCATGACTTTGGAACCGCTGACGAATATCCAGTTGTAAGCTGAGTGATTTAATTCACTGAGCAAATTTAAATACCCATCGTTTCCTACAACTACTCTCATTTTGAATTTCTTCGCAATTTCGTCGTTCAGTTCGGTCTTTGAGGCCACGATTAACGGTATATCGAAATGTTCGGAAAGATGGATTCCCTCGGCGAGACAGGACGGTGCCACGATAACTGCACCATTGTTGCTCTCAGGGATAAATGGATTACCAAGAGGCGCAAGGACATTGAGTTTTTCGTTGGTCTTAACTATGTACTCGCTTCCCTTTCCTGCAATTTTTACGGAGATAGCAAGTACCTTTTTGTTTAACCTTCCAAGCGTGTAAGGTTTCCGCGTTAATCCTGCGTCACCTACGCTCACCATGCAAAACTGTCCTGGTAGAAAATCGAAATTTTCTTCAAAAGTGATTAAGTAAGTATTTTGCGTTATTTCTTCAACGCTCCTCTTAGTTAGTAGAAATGATTTGTACTTTGTTTGCTTTTTCACTTCAGCGGAGAAATTCGCCATTCCAGAACACCCACCTTCCGTTTCTTCTTATCCCAAGAACCTTTCCTTTCAATCTATAACCGTTGAATGCACAGTTTTTGCCTTTACTAAAGAACTTGTTGCTTTCAACAGTATACTCAGCCTTTTCATCAATCAACACAGCGTCGTTTGGGAAAATAAAACCAAGTTCTTCATAGCTTTTTCCTAAAATACTAAGCGGATTTATTGTAAGATTTTTCAAAACGAGTTCGATATCTTCGAAGACTTTCAGATACACAGAAAACGCTACTTCTATATGGGAACTTCCATATGGGGCTCTTTCAAAATCTGCTGGCTTTTCAGGATGCGGTGCATGGTCTGTTGCAAAACACGTTATTATACCCTTTTTCACGGCATCGACGAGGACGTCTCTATCTTTTGAAATCGGAGGGTTAATCTTTTGATTTGGATTGTTTATCTCCTCTGGGCAGAAGAACACATGATGGGGGGTTACTTCACAAGTAACCTTGGTCTTTTTTCTGAGATACTCTATTGCTTCCAAAGATTGTGAGGTTGAGACATGCTGAATGTGAAATCTGTTAAACCCGAACTCAAGCCCTGTCAACACAGTTCTGAATATCGCAATTGCCTCGTTTGAGTATGTGCGCACTGCGTTAGGTACTTTCGAACCTATGTAGAAATCTCCTGGAACTTCGTGTAGTTGTGAATGGTCAAAGACTAAAGCTCTCTTTTTCTCTGAGAAAGCTTTTATTAGGTCTGGACTTGTGTACCGAATCCCGTCTGTTGAGAAACCAGCGATGTTGTTTGTATAGCACCCAAGCTCATTTAGATCGTTTATCTCTCCAAATAAGCTGATAGTATGAAGGAAGTGAACATCTTTGCCTTTTGAAAGTTCAACGTGATTCTTTAGAACATCTAAGTTTTCTATGGGTGGCCTTGTGTTTGGTTGAATTACGCATACTCCGAACCCGCCGGCTAAAGCTGCATGAGAAAGTGTGTCGTAATCCTCTTCGTCATTTAACCTAACATGTGTGTGTAAGTCTACAAATAGTGGTGAAAGTATTAAAGAATCAAGGTCTTGGTCTATTTTCTCTGGGAAGTTAATTGGAATTTGTTCTCTTTTAAGTCTGCCTGTTGAGATATCAAATACTCTCATGTAGAAGCCTCCTTTGATGGTGATGATAAACGCATAAATGGTAATAAAAAAAGGACCTCAAAAGAGGTCCCTTTTCTAACAAAACCAAATATTGATAACTTTTCGAAAAGGTTTCTAGAAAAACCTAAGGTTATACTCTTCAAAAGAGCTGGTACAAAATTTACAAGGTTGTTGAAATTGTTTGCTACGCTTCCCTTTCTCTGGTTTTGGTCTCGCTGGACCAAATTAACCATACTTGCACCTCCAAACTTTTCGCAAGGAATTTTACCATAAACCGCTTGATAGTTCAAGGTACGAAAATAAAAGTTTCTGTAAATCCATGCGAAGCTTACAACTAATTCACTAGGAAAAAACCTTTGGTTTCGGTAGTGCTACATGAAAATTATCTTGACAAGGCGAACACTGTTATAGTACAATATTACAGTAGAATACAGTATTAAAACATATCAATAGAGGTGTTACGTGTGTGGTTTGTTGTTGACTATCATTCTCCGGTACCGATTTATGCGCAAATAAAAGAGAAAGTGAAGGCACTTATTCTTAGTGGTAAGTTAAAACCAGGAGATGCGTTGCCCTCTATCAGAACCTTAGCTAAAGACTTAGGAGTAAATGTGAACACGGTAGCACGCGCTTACAGGGAACTTGAACTCGAAGGGGTCATACATGCAGAACGTGGTGAAGGGTATACTGTTGTTGGACTTGAAAACGCTGTCCACGAGAAGATAAAACAGCAGATAATCATGGAACTCGAAAGTGTATTGCGACGTTGCAAAGAACTCAAGATAGATAAATCTACAGTTTTTAGCCTTGTTGAGCAAATATATCAACAATCAACTCAATCAAGTTATCAATATAAGGAAGGTGAAGAAGATGGTAAATGAAAGCACGTTGGTTCTCACTGTTAAAAATTTGAAAAAGTATTACGGAAATATCCACGCTGTTGATGGTATTTCATTTGAAGTTCTAAAAGGTGAAATCTTCGCACTTCTTGGTCCAAACGGGGCAGGTAAGACCACTACAATCAAGTGTATCCTTGGTTTAAGAATAAAGGATGCCGGTGAGATTGCTTTAAAAGGAAGTATCTCGTTTGTTCCCGATGGAAAGGAATTGTATAGTTCGTACACCGTGGAAAGAATGGTAAAAGTTGCAAAAGAACTAACTGAAAGGTTCGATGAAAAGAAATGCTTTGAGTATGTTGAAAGATTCCAAATACCTTTAAATGAAAAGGTCTCCAGTTTATCGAGCGGTCAAACAACACAGCTTTACCTATCAATCGCGTTCTCTCAAGATGCCGAGCTTTATATCTTTGACGAACCAACGTGGGGACTTGATCCTATCGTAAGAAATCAAGTACTTGAGATGATAAGAGAATTACCATCAGGCGAGAAGAGTGTGCTATATACAAGTCACATCTTAAGCGAAGTTGAGAAGGTTGCTGATAAAGTTGCAATTATGAACAAAGGGAAGATACTTGATATGGGTTATCTTGATGAGATTAAGGAAAAATACTGTGCTGTTAGCGTACCAATGGGTTCAAAAATCGATGGTTACAAGTACAAGAATACGGAAAATGAAGATGTCTATGTTGTGACAAGAGAGTATGCTATTTCGAATAATTTGGAATACACTCCTGTCCCGTTTGAAGTGATATTTGAAGCACTTGTAATGGGGAATAACAATCCAACAAACATGTGAAAGGTTTTGAAAGGTGGTGCAGGGTATGAAGAAAGAATTTTACGATATGAAGGTTAGGTTTTTTGGTGTTTTAATAGTTACAATAGCACTATTTTTCATTGTGGCTCCATTCCAAAAGTTTACCATCTCCATGCTTGAAGGTTATTCTGGAAATCCCCAGCTTGAAAAGTTTCTACCAGGTGCGATGCTAAACAAGTTAAAGGAATGGAATTTCTACATAAATTCGCAGTGGTATGGGAAGAACTTTGGACAGATGGTTGGTATCATTGGTATAATAATGGCATTTCCTCTTTTTGCAAGAGAATTTGAAAATGAGACGATAGTGTTTTTACTCGTTAGAAAGTCAAGGAAGTGGATATATTTCAACAAAGTGTTCGTTGGAGCAGTTGCAACATCTATTGTTATACTAGTAGGTTCGATACTTCCGGCTATATACTCAGCAGTTGCTGGAAAGGAGTATAACTACTCAGTCGTACCTAAGTTTATGGTACACTCAATTTTCGGAGCACTTTTGTGGTATTGTGTTGGGGTGTTTTTCTCAGTGCTTTTCAACGACCAAGTCAAGCCTCTTCTTGCCAGTTTGGGTTTACTTGCTTTAACTACAACAGCTGGTTTGATAAAGGCTACAAAATTTTTGAATACTTTTCCATATCAGCTTGGAGTGAGTATTTTTGAGAAAAACAGCGTTGATTTTCGTTATACACTGGGAATAATAGTCGTGTGCTTATTCATTACCTGGATTGGTTACTTAGTTTTTGAAAGGAAAGAAGTTTAACAAACAAGTATTGTCAAAATGGAGGTGTGAGTATGATAGTTGTAACGACAGATTTTGTGCCAGGATACGAAATAGTTGAGACACTCGGAATTGTGACGGGAAGTATCGTTAATTCAAAGCACTTAGGAAAAGATATCGCAGCGGCATTCAAAACACTCGCAGGCGGAGAAATAAAAAGCTATACAGAACTACTTGCAGAGAGCAGAAACATAGCGTTGAAGAGAATGATTAGCGAGGCTGAAAAGCTTGGAGCTGACGCAGTTGTTGGTGTGAGATTTGGTTCGTCATCGGTAATGCAGAGCGCTGCTGAGATATTGGCTTACGGAACGGCTGTGAAACTAAAGAAAAAAGAGTAGAAAAAAGTCCCCCGTGGGTTCTAAACCACGGGGGATTATTGTTTAGGACAATACCTTTTTCCTTAATGCACTTTGACATCTCCTCTTTTGACAAACTGAAGTGTTAGAACAGCTAATACAAAAAAGACCAACGTGAGTATTATCAAAGTATTGTACCCGATTTTGTCGATAAAGAACCCGGCAAGTGGTGGTGCAATAATGTTTGCCGCCATCGAAAAGAAGTAATACAATCCCGTATAGCCACCAACCTTTTCCTCTACAGTCATATCAACTATCGTGGGTAGAGAATTAACATTAACCATCGCCCAGCCAAAGCCCCCAACTGCAAATAGCGCGAAGAATACTTTTGTTAGCAGTCCTATGTCTGCTATTATTCTTGTTGATAGTATCGTGCCGATGAGTATAGCAATAACTATTGACAACCCTATCGTCATTGTCTTTTTCCTACCTATTTTTGAGCCTATAAACCCTGCAGGAATTGCAAAGAGCATAAACGTTAATGAGAAAAAGCCAAGCACAAGTGCACCGGTGCTTTCTTTAATTCCCATTTGGAATTTCGCATAACTTGTGAAGAAAGTTTCGAGTGCGTTGTAGCCAATGAACCATAAGAGTATGGAAAGAAGCATCATCAAAAGGCTCTTTTCTTTCGAAGTAAAGACATCTTTTAAGTTCTCTTTTAATTCATCTATTGTTTTCTTGTAGACATTCTCAAATTTCACTTTCTCCCCTGTCTTTACTCTGTATTTTTCATCTTCTCTGATGAACAAAACAACGAGCAACTGGGCAACAAGCATTATGATAGCTCCAACGTAGAATGGTAGACCTGGATTTTTGTCATACAACGGTTTTCCTGCAAAGAACGCAAGGAGTGCACCTACTCCACCCATGAAATTGATTACACCATTTGCTTGACTTCTGTACTCAGATGGTGTTATATCAGGCATCAGGGCAATAACAGGGGACCTGAAGAGAGCCATGAAGAAATTCATGAAGATGATGTTTAGCATCATTAGCCATAATAGGTGCCAAGTTCTTGTTATGGGGATGAGCGAAAACGTGATAGCAGCAAGCGGTGCCCCAACAAGTATGTAAGGCATTCTACGACCGAGTTTTGTTCTCGTTTGGTCACTTAGAACTCCTATAAGCGGCAGCATGATGATAGCAAAGATGTTATCAATAGTCATAACAAAACCTATGAGAGTTGATGATAGGTCAAAATCTTTCAAGAATATCGGGACATAGGAATTGTACAGTGGCCAAACCAAACTTATCCCGAAGAACCCAAAACCGAGAAGTAAGAGCTTTCGAAATGAAAACTGTGATGAACTCACAATGCATCCCTCCTTGTTAATTTTGAGTACATTTAAAATTATTATATCGCATTTACGATTAATTTTAGAACTTGAACGGAAATCCACAAGATAATATAATTTTAAAGTGTTAAAGAATTATTTTTTGGAAGGAGCTGAAAGTATGTCCTACGATGCAATCATTATCGGTGGCGGTCCAGGTGGATATGTTTGTGCAATTAAGCTTGCACATTATGGAAAAAAGGTAGCGCTTGTTGAAAAAGAAAACCTCGGTGGCACGTGCACAAACTGGGGTTGTATTCCAACAAAGGCACTTTTAACCGCAACACATTTGCTTGATGAGGCAAAAGAAAAGGCTGATAAGCTCGGTATCAAGCTTTCGGTTGAAGGTTTCGAGCTTTCAAAAATCATGGCTCATGCGAATAAAAGCATAACGATGTCAAGAAAAGGTATCGAGTATTTGATGAAAAAGAACAATGTAACGGTTATTAAGGGAACTGCAGAAGTTGTTAGCAAGAACAAAGTAAGAATAAAGGAAACGGGCGAAGAGCTCGAAGGTTCAAACCTAGTCTTAGCACATGGTTCCGTGCCAACAATATTTCCACCTTTCAGTCAAGTGGAAGGTATATGGACAAGTAACGATGTTTTTCTCATGAAGGAACTTCCTTCATCTTTGTTGATTGTTGGTGGAGGAGTAATCGGAGTTGAGTTTGCAACATTCTTTAGTTCTCTTGGTGTAAAAGTGAAGATTGTTGAACTCGCCGACCATATCCTTCCATATGAAGATGATGACGTAGTTGAAGAGATTAAGAAGTCATTTGCTAGAAAAGGTGTTGAAATAAAGGAAAAAACGAAGGTTGAAGATGTTAAGAAAGTGGCAGATGGATATGAAGTAGTACTAATTGATTCAGAAGGGAAAGACGAGACCGTTGTAGTGGATAGAGTACTTGTCGCAATTGGAAGAAGGCCAAATATTCCTGACGATGTAAAAAATCTTGGAGTAGAAATTGAGCGAGGAATTAAGACTGATAAGAGAATGAGAACCAATATTGAAGGTGTTTATGCCATTGGCGATGTGAGAGGTCAAATCATGCTCGCTCACGTTGCCATGTACGAAGGCATCGTTGCTGCAAAAAATATAGCAGGAGTCGAAGCTGAAATGGACTATTCAGCAGTTCCATCGATTATATTTACAAATCCAGAGATTGCTTCAACAGGACTTAGAGAAAAAGATGTTGATAAGGACAAGGTTAAGATTTCAAAATTCCCGCTATCAGCAAATGGAAGAGCAAGAACTATGCTTGAAAACATTGGATTCGTAAAGATAATTGCCGATAAAGAAACAGAAACGGTCTTAGGTATGTCAATTGTTTCACCAGTTGCAACCGAACTTATTATGGAAGGCGTTATCGCCGTTAGAAATAAATTAAAGGCACACGAACTTGAAGAATCCATACATCCACATCCAACCCTAAGTGAAAGCGTTCTTGGTGCACTAGAAGGGATAACAGGTTTGCCGATACATCTGTAATACGTTGCTTGAAAAACTGTGAAGAAAAGAAGGGGTGGTGCCCCTTCTTTTTTTCAGTTATTTAATTTATTGTTTTTCAGTTCTTCCTTAACTCTAAACAACTCATCTCTAATTCTTGCTGCATCTTCGTATCTAAGTTCAGAAGCTGCTTTGTACATCTCTTCTTCAAGAAGTGCAGCGTAATCTTCCAAAGAAAGAGATTCTTTCAGTGCAAAGATGCTATCCTCATAGACTTTGTATAGCTCTTCTTCTTCCTCTTTAAACGGTGCAAAGATATCCTCCATCATAGGTTTAACAATTGTTTGAGGCTTGATTCCATGCTTTTCATTGTACTCTATTTGGATTTTCCTTCTCCTGTTTGTCTCATCAATCGCTCTTTGCATTGCCGGAGTGATTTTATCTGCATACATTATCACTTTTCCGTTTTCATTTCTTGCTGTTCGTCCTATAATCTGAATCAGTGTGGTCTCGCTACGTAAGAAGCCTTCTGTATCGGCGTCGAGAATAGCGACAAGCGAAACTTCCGGTAGGTCCAACCCTTCCCTTAGCAAGTTTACACCAACGACAACATCGACTTCGCCAGAGCGGAGCTTTTTCAACACTTCGAATCGTTTGATAGCATCGAGTTCGGAGTGCAGATACAAAGCCCTGATGTTGAATTCAACCAGATATTCTGCTAACATCTCTGCGGTTTTCTTTGTTAGAACTGTGACAAGAGCGCGTTCGCCTCTCTTTTTTACTTCAACAATTTCTTTTACTAAGTCGTCGATTTGATATCTCGTGGGTCTGACTTCTACAAGGGGGTCAACTAACCCGGTTGGTCTTATTATCTGTTCAACAACTTGTTCAGAAACTTCCAATTCAAAAGGACCAGGGGTAGCGGAGACAAATATCACTTGATTTACTTTCGACAGGAATTCTTCAAACTTAAGTGGTCTGTTATCGTAAGCACAAGGCAGTCTAAATCCATATTCGACAAGACTTTTCTTTCTGGACATTTCCCCGTGATACATCGCCCTGAGTTGTGGGATTGTGATGTGTGATTCGTCTATGAATACAATGTAATCTTCATCGTAGTAATCAAGCAATGAATAAGGTGGTTCTCCGGGTTTTCTCCCATCGAAGTGCCGTGAGTAGTTCTCAATGCCTGTGCAGTAACCCAGTGTACTCAACAGTTCGATGTCGTTCATCGTTCTTTGATACAGCCTTTGAGCTTCAAGCTCCTTGCCTTGCCTTCTAAGTTCTGCGAGTCTTTCTTCAAGTTCTTGACGTATGCTTTTTACAGCCATTGCAATCTTTTCTTCGGTTGTAACGTATTCTTTTGCCGGATATATCGTTATCCTGTCTAAGTGCTCGATAATATCCCTGTTTAACCTGTCGAATGTGTAGATTCTATCAACTTCATCACCAAAAAACTCTATATGGATACCTTCGTCTTGGTAAGTTGGGAAGATTTCAAGAGTGTCACCACGTAAGCGAAAGCTTCCGGTTAATCCTACATCTTCTTTTCTTTCATATCCTATTCGTACTAAGTGTTTGAGCAAATCGTTGAGTTTAACACGTTCTCCAACGGCGAGTTTTATGTTAAGGGTATCGAAATCACGAGGGTCGCCGCAAGCGTATATTGCCGAAACACTTGCTACAACGATAACATCTCTTCTGGTCATTATTGATTTGATAGCACTCATCCTCATTCTTGCAATTACTTCGTTTATGTCTGCACTTTTCTCTATGTATAGGTCCTTAGTAGGTACGTAGGCTTCAGGCTGATAGTAGTCGTAGTAGCTTATAAAGAATTCCACTTTATTCCTTGGAAAGAAAGATTTAAACTCCGTGTACAACTGTGCGGCAAGCGTTTTGTTCGGAGAAATTACTAAAACGGGTCTTTCTATCTCCTTTATAACATTTGCCATGGTGAATGTTTTCCCGCTGCCTGTAACACCTATAAGCGTTTGAAATCGGTAACCTTTCTTTAACCCTTCCACCAACTTTTCAATAGCTTGAGGTTGGTCACCCGCAGGTTCGTAATCACTGACAAGCTCGTAAAGCATAATATCACCTTCGTATTTTACCAAACTTTGGTGTAATCCACCCTGGTGTGAGTGTAGTTATTTTGATAACTCGTTTCATTGATACTTTTCATCTGGAGTCACAAAAAGTGTCTTAAAATTTGAGTAAAGCACAAGTCCTGGTTTAAAACCCTTGGGTTTTTTTACGTACTTTATGTATGTATAATCCACCGGTACTTTTGTGGAATACTTCCCTTTACTGAATTGTGCAGCAAGTTTTGCTGCATACAAAAGAACATCTTCATCGACAGGCTTACCATTCGTCTTTATTACAACATGTGCACCTGGCATACCTTGTACATGAAGCCAGATATCGTGTTCACTTGATTTTCTAACCAGTTCGTCGTTTTGCTTGTTATTTCGTCCCACAAGAATCGTAAAACCTTTATACATGTACTTTCTTGGTTCTGACCTTGCTTGTTCACTTTTCGATTTACCACTCTTCCTTTTGTGTGTTTTCTTTATTAAGTCGTTTTCGATCATCTCTTCTTCAATCTCTTCTAATTCTTCCAGTGTTTCTGCGTTTTCTATTGTATCTTGTAACTGTCTCAGGTATTCTAATTCTCTTTTAATCACAGTTTCGCGTTCGCTTAATCCTTCTAACTTTTTCTTTAATTTATTGTAGAGCTTGAAATACTTCACACAGTTCTCTATAGGGGATAGGTGTGGTTCCAGTGGGACCACTATGTTCTCATTCGTTTCCCAATCAAAGAGTTCAATACTATCTACTCCGTGTGGTATTTGGTAACTGTAAGCTTTTATCAGTTCCCCGTATTTCCTGTATTTGTCAAATTCTAAGCACTCTTCTCTTTCTTTTTCAATCTGTGTCAGAACATCTTCCAGTGAAGAGATGCGATTGTTAACAATGCTTAGCAACTGAGTGCGTTTTTGAATTAATTTATCCTTCTTCTCGACAAAATCAAAATACTCATTAATACACCCAATGACGTTCTCGCATCTTTTCAGGTCCTTGTATTTGTGAAGCCTAAAAGCCGAGATATCAGTGGGTTGTTCGTTTTCGTAGTATATGTAGAGGACTTTCTGCCTAATTTCTTCTAATACACTTAATAGACTTTTAGCTATGTTCTCCAAATCGCTTTCACTGACGAAAGATAGTGGTTTGTCTTCTACTTCCGAGCGAAAAAGGATTTCTTCGGCAGTTGTTTTTGAAAATCCTTGAATGGTAGAATAAATGAATTCTGAAATCATCCGTTGCTTGTTTTGGAATCTATAAAATGCATCTTTTAGTTTTTCTAATGTTACTTCGTCTATCGGGAGTTTCCCGGACGGAAACAACATAAACTGTTCTCCTGGCAATATCTTTCTGACTCGTGTCTCTATTCTTTTGTAAGCATCGACTATCAATCCATTTTCAACTAAAACAACATTTGAATGTTTTCCCATGATATCGAAGTAGATTTCATATTCATGTCTCTCACCAATTTCATCAAATTTGCGCAGTTTCATGACCATCGTTCTTTCGTAGCCATTTGTTGTAAGTTCTGTAACCTTTCCGCCACGGATTCTACTGCGCAGTAACTCAACAAACGTGTGTTTGTCGGGTTCCTTAACTAAATGGTTCGTAAATGAGATATGCGAATAATTCGGATTCAAGGATATTTTCAAATCACCTTTGTCGAAGGAAAGGTATATCACTTTATCGTAAAGGTATATATTTCTAACGTTTTGTCCAAGAACAGAGTTTCTAATTTCTTCAACAACGGTTTTCATTACAAAACCATCGAATGGCATTTAGATGCTCCTTTCCAATGCTTTATTTCTTATCAGTACTCACTTTTCAAGTCAACAATGTTCTTTGGCATTCCGCCAGCAAGAATTCTTCTGAGATTTTCAATAGTTTCATCTATTCGTCCAACTTGCCCTTCTATCGTAAAACCTCCAACGTGTGGTGAGATAACCACGTTTTTAAAAGTATGGATTGGGTACCTAGATGGGAGTTGAACTGCGTGGTCGGAGTCAGGGTACAGATACCACGTATCAATTGCAGCACCTGCAAGAATTCCATTCTTCAGAGCATAGTACAGCGCCTCTTCTTCAATAATCTGTCCTCGACCGACGTTTACCAAAAACTTTCCTTGCATTTGTGATATGATTTCTTTGTTTATAAGATGATACGTTTCCTTCGTGAGAGGCAAAGCTACGAAAATAACTTTCCCAAATTTTATTGCTTCTTCAAGATTGTTGGTTACATAATTCACCCCTTCGACTGGTTCAATATTCTTCTTAAACCCCATTATTTCACACTCAAAACCACTCAACAACTTAGCTAAGTGTTTTCCAATTGCACCAAGTCCAAGGATTGTTACTCGCTTTCCTTGGAGCGAATACCAAAAGTCTTCAGGTTTTGCTCCTGCCTCGTAACCATGCCAAATACCTTTTGCAAGGTCGTTGTGGTATTCTACAACCCTACCCAAAAGTGCTAATGCTAATCCCAACGCTCTCTCGGCGACAATTTTTCCATTACCGTGGTTGTTTGCTACGATAATATTCCTTTTATCTAGTAAGTCAATAGGTAATCCATTAACTCCTGCCCAAGGAACTAGAACGAATTTCAAATTCTTTGCATTTAACACTTGCTCTTTTGTCAAACTCCCACTCACTATTACATCCGCATCTTCAATGTGTTTATGCGCTTCTTCTCTAGCTTTTGGAACAATGAAGAAATCGTTTGGAAATTCCTTTTTTAGGTCTTCTATGCGCTGTAGAAAATAGTCTATCATTTTAGTAAGGAAGAGAACTTTCATGTGCATACCTCCTTCAATAACCTATTCCACTTTATACCATTTAATTATATCACGTGGCGCATGACAAATAAATAAAAAGGTCCCGCCGAGGGACCAAATAATCGACTGTATTTATATTGAAATAGCAAATTTGATATCAAAATAACCTCGTGAAAATTAAGTAAAATATAGCACTGACACCTGCAGAGAATGGGACTGTTATAAACCATGAGATAAGTATATCCTTAAGTATCCATATATTTATAACTTCGATTCCACGTGCAAGTCCTACGCCAGTAACTGCACCAACAACCGTATGCGTTGTGCTGACAGGGAATCCAAAAATCGATGATAATAGAACCGTTGTTGCCGTTCCAAAATCAACGGAAAAGCCTCTCGTATTATTTAGTTCTGTAATGTTGTGTCCTACGGTTTCCATAACTTTGTAACCGTAGACTAAAACTCCTAGGGCAATTCCAAGTCCTCCAACGAATAGAATGTACTTTGGAATTTCTATAGCACCCACATTTGTTGTTCCTGCTTGCCGTATCATAAATATCAATGCTACTGGTCCGACCGCATTTGCAACATCGTTAGCACCATGTGAAAAACAAACATAAGCGGATGTCATAACCTGAACACGCCTAAATATACCTTCAACAGCATTGTATTCGTCGCCTTTGTTGTTAGTTATTTTTCTTAGGAGTAAGGAAGATAATATAAACGTAACAACAAAAAATACTGAACCAGTCAAGAGAGAAACACTGTAAGGTTTTTTGAGGGTCTTAAGAGAGAAGAGGAAAGAAATGAGGAAGAAAGTGAAACCAATCAAAACAGGAGAGACTTTCTTAGCTGCTTTCAGTGGACTTGGGCGGTGCAAGATTGTTAAGACGATTATTTTAAAAACTATAAAGGCTAACAATCCGCCAACTACGGGAGAAATTATCCAAGACAGCACAATCTTTCCAAGCTTTGCCCAATAAACTACCTTAACTCCACCACTCACCAGTCCGAATCCTATCATTCCACCGATTATTGAGTGCGTTGTAGAAACAGGCATTCCAAAAACGGTTGCTAACATTACCCAGATAGCTGCAGCCAAAAGTGCTGACAACGCACCATATATAATGTGGTTTGGATTTGTTATATGTTCTATCGAAACTATTCCATTTGCAATAGTTTTTGTAACCGTGGCACCGAACATAACCGCACCAAGAAATTCAAGAAAAGAAGCAAGGAATGCTGCTTGTTTTGGTGTTATTGCCTTTGCACCTACGGCTGTCGCCATACCATTTGCCACGTCGTTTGCACCTATGGTAAATGCCATGAACATTCCAACAAGTATGGTAAAGAGTATAATCACGCTCTTTCCCTCCTCTTTAATGTGCGCATATATAAACAATTGTTCTTAATTTCAAAACTCACTCAAACTTTTTTAACTGTGTGTTATCATCCTAATTCGCTCAACAACATTTTTTGCCCTATCTTCTATTCTCATCAGAAGGATAACAACATTGTTTAAGAACATTATATCAACCGGGTTCATCTCATTTTTCTTTGCGAACAACCTTTTACCAAGTTCCAAGCCAAGTTTGTCCGATGAGCGCTCCTCTGCTTCAACAGTTTCTACCTCTTTGTCTTCTTTCTCAATTTCCTTAGGTGCAAAACCAGATTCCACAATGGTCTTAAGTTCTTGAATTGTTACATTCATGTGCTCCACGCTCTTTCTAACAGCGTCTGCAAGTTCCAAAATAGGAGCTTTAATATCTTCAGGTATTTGGTTTATCTGGTTTATTGTTAAGACCTTAACCACATCGTCTGTCAAATCGATAATGGAATCTGTGTTGTGAATTATGTCAAGAAAATCGGACTTATTAAAGTATGTCCATTTGAGTTTGCTGTATATATTCCTAAGTTGGAGCTTAAGTTGGTCAGCATTGTCCTCTAACCCATCTATTTCTTTGGACAGCTCACTTACCTCAATGTTGTTTAAATATTTCTCAATGGCTGTATACATCAAATTTGCAGCCTTTACGCAGAGTTTTGAATGCTCACTCAGCAACTCAAGAGGAGAACGGTAAGGTATCAGTTTTTGAAAAATGTTCGCCATCACGCCACTCCTTTCCAAAAAAAATATCTTGGGTTTCCGCGAAAATTATATCGTATGAATGAGTTTTTCAAACTTTGAGTTACTTAACTCTAGTTAGATTTTCTTTTTCAGACTTATATCTCTCCAAGAACTCTTCAATAGCTTTAACCACAATGCTTATTTGTTCGTATGCAGTGATTTCAGCCTCCTTGTCACCTTTTTGAAGACCGTAGCTTCCGAATTGTGAGTGGTTACCTCCAAGTATTTCAACATATTCCGTTGATGATGGGAAAAAAGCTTTCTTTTCCCTAATCTTTTCGGGAGGCAAAACCCCATCTTCAGAACCGTAGATGCACAGTGATTTTATAGGTAAGTGTGAAATATCTTTTGCCGGGTATGAAGCAATGAAAATTATCCCTTTAACCCTGGTTCCAACAAGTTCTGGGTGTTTTACCAAAAATTCAGAAGCTGCCACACCACCAAGTGAGTGCCCTGCCAAGAACCATTCCTTATCAGAAAACTTCGTATCATTTATTATTGTTTTCGCTGAATCCACATCAAAAATTGCAAAACTCAACGGAACATTTAGTATCACTGTTGTTATTCCCTTTTCGGCAAGTCGATAAGCAAAAGGTGCATAAGCAGTGTAATCGACATGCCCTCCAGGATAAAAAATAATGCCAACATTTTCAAAATTGTTCTTTTTAACATTTCTTGGTATGAAGTATACGTTCTTTTCCTGTATTACTTCTACATAGTTTGATGATTGCAAATATTCTTTCACTTCTGCGGCAGGATTTAGAGGATTGTAAGCCCAAATGAGAAAATTCAAAGTGAGTGCGGATAAAGAGACTAAAAAGATGAGTGGCATGTAATGAACTACTATCTTTCTCATACAAATTTACCTCCGTTTGCTTAGTTGATTTTTATTCATGGAATTGAATTTTGTAACATATGTGCAAATCGTATATCCTACTCTCGAAATATTAAAATTCCCTATCTGGGATTTTTCTGCCTTTCTATCATCTTCTACTAACTATTATTTTAGCAATTTTAACACATTTGTCCACCATGTCGTCATGAAAAGTTTTAAAAAAAATACCCCAGCTTGGTCAAATTGCTGGGGTAACTTTGGTACTTTGTTTTGTCTTTGTTTCCAACTTTCTAAGTTTCTTTCTTCTATGGGAGGGGAAGGGGGTACTGGGGTATAAACGGTTCGGTATAACTACCACTTGATTTCTTAACTTATTTGTGTTCCTCGAGAATGTTTCGCATCCTTTTGTATTCTTCCTCTGTTATCTCTCCTTTTGCAAAGCGTTCATTGAGGATTTGTATTGCTTGGTCTTTCCTTCGAAAGAAATTCGACTTAGCAAAGAAGAGTCTATAAATAACGTAAACGGCTATGAGGAATAGTGCAAAAGATAAGATAGGTCTTAGCCACCAAAGTGTCGGTACAAACCAAGCTCCATTGTAACCTCCGGCACAAGCGGTTCCTAACCATGGTCCAAACCAACGAAACATCATGCAAATTCACCTCCAACTTTCAAAAGTCCCAATCGTGTAAAATATTAACTGTGACCAATAGATTTTACACACCTATGCTTAAGAAATCCTTAGAAATTTCAAAAGCAATTTCTAAGGATTTTTTTAAGTTTCACAGCTATAATATTATATTTGGTAGGTGAAACTGGTAGGCTTGTTTCTTTTTAGACCTCACCATGTAAGCTGGCATATTAATTTCTAATATTCTCAAATCCTGGCTATTGGCGTAAAAGTGTTATCAAACTCACCGAATACTTTTTGGGAGGGTGGTGGAAAGATGAAAAAGGTATTCTTGGTATTTGGGTTGAGCGTTTTGGTGTTGGTACTTTTCAGCTGCAGTCAATTAAACTTGTTTGAACCAAGAAAATCAACCGTATCTGTTGTTCTGTCGGCTGGTGTTGACGGTAGCGGAGACTCTGTGAAACCACAAGAATATTCCTCTCTTGACTTGCAAGGTTTAAATCAAAGAACAGAAGCTCCTTGGATAAAAGATATTGAACATTTATACGTCAAAATTACCAAATTTTCGTACAGATATTCAACAGGACCTGGTGCTGGGAAGTGGGCTACTCCAACGATTGTTGAAAAAGAAGTGGATCTTGTGAACTTAACTGATGAAGCAACCTGGCTGACATTTGATATTCCAAATGGGGCAGTTATAGTTGCCTTAGCTTTTGAGGTAACACAAGCAACAGTAACAATAAACGGTTCAAACTACGCTGTGACAATTCCGGCAGAAAAAGGCAGAGTAGTTATCCCAAATCTCAACTGGCAAGTAAAGACCGATGAGTCACAGATAGTGCTTTCCATCGATTGGACAAGGAGCATTGTTAAAACAACTTCAGAAAGTTACATGCTTGTCCCAAGGGTCGCGTATCGTTGGCGTGGAGAATTGAAGAAGTTGTGGGCGATTTACGGAAACATACTGATTAACGATGCGACCCCAACGGTTCCATTGCTTATCGGTTTGTTCGAAGGAACGGACACAACAGCTACACCAACCGTACTAAAAATGAGAAAACCACGGGATGACGCTTACTTCTGGCTCGGAAAACATCCAGCTGGAACATACACAGTTGTCGTATGGGATAACATCAAATGGGAATGGGATGGTGAAAATTATTCCGTAACAGGACGTAAGGCTACTGAAACAACGTTTGAACACGGGAAAACAAAACCAAATACAGAGCTACATTTGAGATACTCAACTAGTGAGTAAGTTAGCAGGAAAATCAAAAACACCAAACAACCCCCCGACTCTAACGAGCCGGGGGTTATTTATTTCTTTAATCTTTTTGTGTTAACACATGTTTTAATTTCCGATAGTAAATTGTCGTTAGAATAATCAACACAATTAGAGAGCCAATGAACGTTAGCCAAACAGCGTAGAATTTCCAAGTTGCTAGATTAGGTTTTGCTAAAATTATGGTCAACGTTACAAGCAAACCAAAAGATAATCCCAACACCACACCCTCAATCAAAAAGGTTGCTTTCAAAGAAAACGGATTATTTTTTGTCTTACCTGGGTCAGCAATACTGTAGTATGAGCCTATCAATGTGCTTAATGCGAAAATTGCAAGCGACAAAGGGAAGAGGAACAGGCTATTTTTTTCAAACCTTCCGAAAATGTAAGAAATAACAGCCACTACGACTAACAAACTTTCGTTTAGGATGACTGGTATTGACAGTTTTGGAGTTATTATCGTCTGTACGGTTACTGGGAACGTACGTAGTATTTCTCTGTATTCAAAGTCGTTCTTTGTCAATAACCCAGCCTCAATAGCACAGTAAAGAGAAGCTATGGCCAAAAATGGAATAGCAGCATTCATTGAAGAGCTACCAGCAAAAAGCATGAATAGGGAAAATATAGCAGGATAGAATATGAGGAATACAAACTGTTCACTACGTGAAAGAAATTTCAAATCTTTCCACACAAACCCTCCAAACTTTGAAGCGTATGTTCTTTGACTGACAACAACTTCTTTCGATTTGTTGTTCTCTTTCTTGGTTTGCGTGTTTTCATAAACAACACGCCCTGCAAGGTGCCAAAATGAATACAGAAAGGCACCTGTTAAGATAATTACAGATATCAAAGAAAAAAGGTCATCTGAATAAGACCAGTTGAACGGGTTATATTTCGACGTGGTGAAAGCCACAAATTTTGCAAATCGCGCATTTTCACCAAGTTGTTCGACATTCACATCTTGAATGTAAACGAAGAATAGATAAACAACAACGAGTAGAAGAACAATTACAGCATTTAACATTCTAACAAACCGTTTTGAACTGATTCCACCACTCAGTACTGAAAGAAGTGCTGAGAGTGACGTCAAGAAAGCAATATGGAGTAAAGTTTGAAGGATGAAACCAACAATGTTGGTTCTAACCGCCAGTAAAAATCCAAGGACTGAAGCTACAAAAAAACCTAGTGTAAAAAATTGATTAGCGAGTGTTACGACTAAGTTATATACGGTGAGCACGCTCCGCCTTATTGGCATTGTAAGAAGCAGTTCCATTTCATCACTTCTTGAGAAGGCATGCATACCAGTTCCAACAAACCCCACAACATAAAAGAGAGAGAAAATGGACATCGAGGCAATAAAAAATGACTTGGCAACATCTGGATAGTTTGCCAAAAGCTTGTAGATGTTGTAGTTGGAAATCGTCAAAAATACAGCCATAGGAAGGATTGAACTAAACATAAGCAAGATATATCGTAAGGCGTAATTTGGTTCTTTTGGACTTGTAATCTTCTTTCTTTTCGTTTTTGCCGTGTTTTGCGGATTTAAAGAAAGCCCAAGATACTTGAATAGAATCCTAAGTTCTCTCATAGTTTTATCCCTCATTCCTTGGAGTTGTATGATTTCAACATGTAGTTACAGGTTTTCCACAATGTCTCTAATGTCTTCGGTTGCTGTAAGTGAAAGGAAGATGTCTTCAAGGGATTTTCCGTGTTTTTCTTTCAATTCGATGACGTAGCTTTCAGCAATAATCTGCCCTTTATTGATAATGGCAACGCGGTCGCACATCTTTTCTGCTATCTCAAGTATGTGAGTCGTCATGAATATCGTTGTTCCTTCATCTGCATATTTTCGGAGTAATTCTTTCAATATCTTTGCACTTCTCGCATCAAGTCCAACGGTTGGTTCGTCTAAGAAGAGAACTTCGGGTTTTCTCATGAGTACGGAGATGAGCATAAGTTTTTGTTTCATCCCGTGAGACATCTCACCTACGAACTTGGAGAGATAATCCACTCCAAAGGCATTACATAATTCTTCTATGCGATGTTTTAATTCTTGCTTGTTCAATCTGTAAATTGCGATAACAAAATCCAAGAATTCGTATCCTTTCAGATGTTCATATATCTTAGGTTCATCTGGAACGACGCCGATTCTTCTTTTTATCTCGATTTCGTGGTCTTTCATATCAAGCCCAAGTATTTCTACTTTCCCGCTTGTCGGTTTCAAAACTCCTGTTAGCATTCTTATGGTAGTTGTCTTTCCTGCTCCGTTTGGTCCAAGAAATCCAAATATTTCACCACGTTTAACCTCTAAGTTCACGTTATCCACGGCTGCAAAATCGCCGAATTTCTTTGTAAGTCCTAAGGCTTTGATAGTAATATTCTCCATGCCTGAGCATCTCCTCTCGTTTATTTACACAAGCGTTTTGAACAACCAGTAAATTCAGAGAAGTTCAAGCATCTCATATTTTTATTTTATCACAGAAGCTTTTGAACTGTCTAATACTCTTTTCAGATTAGCCATTTCCAGTGCGGCCATGGCAGCTTCAAATCCTTTGTTACCGCTCTTGATTCCTGCTCTGTTCAATGCCTGTTCCACAGTTTCCGTTGTTAGAACGCCAAAAGTTATGGGGATTTTTGATATTGAATTAAAGTGTGCGACAGCTTTTCCTATCTCGTTAGCGACTATGTTGAAGTGGTATGTCTCACCCTGTATGACAGCTCCTAGTACGATGATAGCATCGAAGTTGTCAGAGTGGAAGTTAACCAGATGGTTAAGCACAAATATGACTTCCATGCTTCCTGGAACATGTATTACCGAGATGTCCTCTTCTCTGACGTTGTGCCTTGTCAAACAATCTATCGCACCCTCAAGAAGCCTTTCTGTTACTGTGCTGTTGAACCTTGGAACAATGATAGCAAACTTCAAACCACTTCCGTCATACACTCCTTCATGCATTTTAAGTTTTGGTTGCATAGTTTTACCCTCCATAGGCTCTCTTTACCCTCCTTTTAAATTTTTCGTTTTTTCCATAATAAAGCATATGTTGATTCTTAAACTAAGTCCTCGAAGCCTTCCAATAAGTGATTGAATCTTACCATTTTTGTTTTCAGGTAAAATTTGTTATGTTCCGTTACTCTGCCAAACAGTCTCTCTGTTCTTTCTACGTAGATGCCGAAGTCCTCAAGCTGTTTAACCTTCTCTGGATTGTTTGTGAGTAATACTATCCTCTGTACACCAAGAGATTTTAGTATCTGGTAGGCAGCAGCATAGTCGCGTTGGTCCGCTTTGAAACCAAGCTTAATATTTGCCTCGTAGGTGTCCATTCCTTTGTCTTGCAAGTTGTAGGCTTTAATTTTATTGGTTAGACCTATGCCTCTTCCTTCCTGTCTTAGGTAAATCAATATTCCGCCATTTTCGGCTATCCTTTTTAATGCGCTTGAAAGCTGACTACCACAGTCGCATCTTAGCGAAGAAAGTGTGTCACCTGTAAAACACTCGGAATGGATCCGGACAATTGGAATTGACTGGTCAGACCATTTTTTTACAATTGCTACGTGCTCTTTTCCATCAAGTTTGTTATCAAAAGCATAGATTTCAAATTCGCCGTACTCTGTTGGTAACTTTGCCATGGATTTTACTTTTATGAGTTGTTCATGCTTTACGTATAATTTCCATATCTGGTTTATAGTAAGAACCTTTAATTCGAATTTCTTAGCCAGAAGTTTTGCGTATTCCAAATTGTGAGAGTTGCCATATTCATCGAGAATTTCTACAATGCAACTGAAAGGTCTAAACCCTAACAATCTAACAAGTTCGACCGAAGATTCGCTGTGCCCACGACGAACAG
This sequence comes from Fervidobacterium sp., assembly GCF_059913585.1. Classification (NCBI taxonomy): domain Bacteria; kingdom Thermotogati; phylum Thermotogota; class Thermotogae; order Thermotogales; family Fervidobacteriaceae; genus Fervidobacterium; species Fervidobacterium sp. Next base: position 155,464 of record NZ_DBOLZL010000022.1, on the reverse strand, counting down.
TGAATTCTTTTGCACCTATTAACGTTACATGACCTGGATATCTGAAGTCTTGTAGAGTTGTATTTTCGTCGGAGATTTTGTTGCAAGTTGTAGCTCTTTCAACTGCACTTATACCAGTCCCAGTGCCCCAATCAATGGGAACGAAATAATTAGCTCCATAATTGGAAGGTAGCCTGAAAAAACCTCTTTTAAGAAGGTTTGCTTCTGGACCAACAACACAGAAAAGACCTTTTCCATAACGTACAAAAAATTCGGTTATACGTTCATCCATTAACTCTGCTGGAAAGACGAAATCTGCTTCAATTTCACGTTCTTCGTCAATGACAATCACAGGTTTGCCAGTTAAAAAGTCATCTCTGATGGATTGTATAAGTTCCTCATCCATATATCTAACACCCCTTTCATGTATCGGGCAAAAATATCGATTTCGTAATTTACAGGTGAACCTGGGACTAAGAACTTTAAATTGGTTTTCTCGAGAGTATGTGGAATTACTTGGACTGTGAATGTTTCATCGGATACAGCTGCTATTGTTAAGCTCACACCATTGATGGCTATGGAACCTTTTTGTATAATTCCCCAGTGTTCTCTTGGTTTTTTGAAAGTCATAAGCACGGAATTTTTCGCAGTTTGTTTTGAAAGGAAAATAGTTGTTCCATCAACGTGTCCTGTAACATAATGACCAGACAACGAATCTCCAACTCGTAACGCCCGTTCTAAGTTGAAATACTTTTCAAAACGCAGGTTTGTCTTATTCAAAGTTTCCACTCCGACATCGAAGTGTAGGTTTTCGTCAACTTTAACTACAGTTAAACATGCACCATTGACGGATATACTTTCACCAATGACAATGCACTGTGAACTGTCTTTGGGACATCGCCAAGGGTTTTCAATAATCAACCTCTTACCATCAAAGTATCCTTTGCATACGTGTTGAATAATTCCTGTGAACATCTCCTCATCACCACCATTAGTTCTTTCCTATTCTTAGCTATTTTTACCTTTTGAATTTCGAAGGGTATTTCACTTTCCTCGACTGGAATTTCCAAATGTTCAAAAATCGATTTCCCTTTGCCAAATATTTTGGTTGAGTAGAATCCGTATACCTCATCCGCGTATGGCAAAAATTGTGAAAATACAGAAGCACCACCCTCAATTAACAAAGAATCGATACCTTCCTTTGCCAACTCTTTTAGGATGTTTTCGACAGATGGACTTGCTGGAGTCTTTACTTTTACATTCCCTGGAAGCTCGACGTTTTGATACTGGTTTGAAGAAAAAATAATAACTCTTCTATGGTAGTCAGGATTAAAAAGCTCAAATTTATCAATGTCAGAAATAACCTTTTTTAAGATTCTTCCATTCTCATCAAGAACAATAACATCTGGGTTTTTGAATTTCCTCTTTGGAAGTCTAACGTTGAGCATGGGGTTATCTTTTAGCACGGTTTCAGCACCGACTAAGATAGCTTTATGAATACCTCTCAATTTGTGTACTTCTCTTCGTAGTTCTTGAGTAATCCACTTTGAATTTCCAATTTTATCAGCAATCTTTCCATCAAGGGTGGAAGCATATTTAATTGTGACGTATGGCAGACCGGTGGTAACGTATTTGAAGAAGAACTTTGCAACTTCTTTTGTTTCATTTTCCAAAACCCCAACCATAACTTCGATACCATTTTTCATCAGTTTTTTAATCCCATCCCCACTGATTGGATTAGGGTCCTTTGCCGAGATAACTACCCTTTTTATTCCATTTTCAATAATTGCATCGGTGCATGGCGGTGTTTTCCCGTAGTGGTCACAAGGTTCCAACGTTACATACATTGTTGCACCAGATACATCGAACCCTCTTTTCTTGGCATCTAACAAAGCTTCTCTTTCGGCATGAAGAGCACCAAAACGTGTGTGATACCCTCTCCCTATTATATTCCCATACTTTACAATTACCGCTCCAACAGGGGGATTTGGATTAACAAAACCAAGTCCTTTTTTAGCCAACCTTAGAGCTATTTTCATATAAAACTCATCGTTAGGCGCTCTATGCTTGTCCATGAAATTCCCTCCTAGTTTAAAATAAAAAGCCCCGAGAAAATCTCTCGGGGCTTAAATTTTTGTTGTTACCAGGATAGATAAGTATGGCAAGCTGGTAACTTATCTATCGTACTCTCTCCCATCCGGACTTTCACCGTCGGCTCCGGAATTCCACCGGATCAACCCTCTACATTTGTAGAGGGCTCGCGGGCTTTCACCGCCGGTCGGGAATTTCACCCTGCCCCGAGAGTACGTAAAAGATTTGATTAACTTTCTTGTATCGATTTTACTTTGAGAGTAAAGTTTAGTCAACTCTTAGATTTGTAAGCCTGAAAATAAATCACTTTGCAACCCCATTTTTCCATTTCATCAAGACAAACATAAACGGGGCACCTATAAATGACGTGATAATTCCAACTGGAATTTCAATAGGGTTTAACAACGTGCGTGCCATTGTATCACAAACCGACATTAGCATACCGCCTATTAAAACCGTTGCTAAGAGATTTTTACTATGTTTGGGACCAGCAATTGTCCGTGCCATGTGTGGAACTACCAACCCAACAAAGCCTATGATACCTGTTTTGGAGACAAACGTAGCAGTAACAAATGAACCAAGCAAGTAAAATGTCCATTTTATGGCTTCCACATTGATTCCTAAACTTTTTGCCTCCTTTTCTCCCAGGGTCATAACATCCAGCTGTTTGCTTAGTGTGAAAGCCAAAGTAACAAACACTCCCAAAGAAGATGCAGGGACAATCAAATCTCGGAAAGTCATCCCGGAGAAGGAACCGTAAAGCCAAACGTGTCCCGTTACGAGGGATTTATTTGCAATGTTTAAAAGCAACATACTACCTGCAGAAAATAGGGTGCTAACCAGTACGCCGCTTAAAACAAGATGAACTGTTGGTACGACACTACCTTTTTTCGCTAGTAATATGGAAAGACTTGAGGCAAGCACTGCAAAGATAAAACTCATCGTAGGAACACTCACATATGCAATAGAGTTTACAATAAAGTATATTGCTAACAGAGCACCAAAACTAGCGCCGGCAGATGTTCCAATAAGATAAGGGTCGACAAGTGGATTTTTCATTATTGCTTGAAATATGTTTCCTACCAACGATAACGCTATCCCTGTTAATGTTGCCATTAAGACCCTTGGAAATCTTAGGTTCCATACCATGTATTTCTCAGCGCTTTCTTGTTGGAGAAGTTGAAATATTTTTAAAGGACTTACATACACTGTTCCAAAGGACAAGTTGAAAACAAATACAATGACGAAAATAAAGGGGAGGGAATACCCCCCCAGCGTTTGGAACCAGTTTTTGTCCCTAGCCAATTATTACTTACCTCCGTAGAAGAAACTGTAGAAAACATCTAGATAATTAAACAAGTGTGGCGCTGCTTGGCTAACTTCATCACCATCAACTACAAAAACTTTACCTTGTTTTACTGCTTTTAAATTCTTCATTATTGGATGGTTTTTCACGGCTTTTTCGACTTCTTTTGGGTCACCGTATGCACCTATTATTATGATATCTGGGTCGTTTTTAACAAGCCATTCCCAACTTACAGGTAACCATCCATTATTTCCCGTGTATGGAGCTGCTATATTTCTACCACCGGCGATGACAATGAGTTCGTTCATGTACGAACCAGTTCCTGCTGTCCATAGTTGTTTTGCATTTTCATCAGGTGTGGTTATTGTGAAAAACACGGTCGGTCTGTTCTCCAATGGGATTTTTGAAGTTTTTTGACCCATTTCTTTCATCTTATCTCTGAGCTCAGAGACAATTTTGTCAGCCTTGGCTTTGACATTGAAAATCGCCCCTAGTTGACCAACAGCTTTAATTATATCTGTTAAAGTGTTTGCGTTTAAAACATAAGCTGTGAGATTAGCTTTTTCTAGCTTTTCCACTTCTGGGAATTGGAAACCACCAAACATGATAACGAGATCCGGCTTGAGAGAATAAATTTTTTCGATGTTTAAAGGCACCATGTTCCCTATATCCTCTGCCTTTTTGTAGCTATCCCAAGTAGTAACAGCAACGATACGGTTTTCGAGTCCAAGAGCTTGAAGATATCTTGTCGCACTTGGGGCAGCCGAGACAACTCTTCGTGGTGGCATTGGAATATTCACAATCCTTCCGGCATCATCAACGACCGCAATAGCAAATGAAAGAACTCCTACAATAAGCATGAATATCACGAAAAGCTTTTTCAGAGAATCAAGAGAAAACGACTTGACCATACAAAAACCCTCCCTCTTTGCAAAAATTTGTTGCCATCCCCAGGCTACGTGGTGGATGGCTACCTTCCTTCGTATGTTAGGTCTCCCGACTCGCGGATCATCCTACTCCCTGCGCCTTCCCAGCTTTAAAGCCAGTGGCATTTTGCAGGTTTCGTCCCCGCTCACGGTGGCGGCCCCGTGCCGGATTTTCACCGGACTTCCCTTGAACATACGAAGGGAGGTTTATTTTAACTTGTTTTCAGGTACTATTATACTACCACCATTAATCAGTGACAACAGGTTTTATTGGCATCTGTATTTATTGAACCTGTTCTATTAGATTTTAACGCCGATTTTCGTAAGTGGATCACGTATATAATTGAGTATGCACCTGTAATTAGGAGCATAAGGTCCCCAGGACTCGGTTTATAGATTTCTTCGTCTATAAGGATATTAACTATAGAAAATGCGAACGCGAAGAATACATATCCTGCAGCAATCAAGAAAAGTATGCTTGCAACATACAAGTGTGCGATTTTAAAAGTGTACGCATTACTTCCAAATTCTTGGAAACCTGATATTAGAACGGACATAAACGACAGTATCACCAAGGAGAATACGTATTGTCCTTCGGCAACGTATAAAACGAAAGTTACCACGGAAAGAACTAACATCACTGCAAGCATTCTGTTGATACTTCTCATAATATCCACCTTCCTACTGTGTATACTACCAACGAAAGCAGGTAGGAAATAGCAAGACTGTAAAAGATTGCAAATAATGTATATTTTGAACTGTTCGTTTCGCTTTTTATTGCTGCAAGTGTAGCAAAACATGGCATATAACCAAGTATAAAGGTCATTAGTGTCGCACCTACGAGAGGGTCGAAATGAATATTAGACACATTGCCGTAAAATTGGGAAAGTGAAGATACTATGACTTCCTTTGCAACTCCGCCAAATATAAGAGCTGACACTATTTGCCATGAAAATCCTAAAGGTGCAAACAATGGTTGAAGGAATTTTCCAAGCATAGAAACAAAGCTGTTATCTACGTTTCCTCTACCTGGAAAATAAGTTAACGCCCAAATTACAATACTTGCAGCAAAAATAATCGTTCCAGCTTTTTCAAGGAAATGCTTTCCTCTATTCCAGACGTAAGTCAAAACATTTGAGAGCTTAGGAAATCTATACCTAGGTAATTCCATAACAAGAGGTACGGATTGTCCTTTCAGGATAACTTTGTTTACTATCCTCGATGAGAAAGCTGTGAGAAGAAGACTCAAAGCATATATTGCAAAAAACGCTTCTGCTTTGTGGTTCGGAAATGCAATGCTTACGATTAGCAAATACACGGGAATCCTTGCACTACAACTAATGAAAGGTGAAACCAAGATAGTTGTAACTCTTTCGCGTTCGTCCGCTAACCCGCGGGCTGCCATGACGCTGCTTACGTTACACCCAAAACCTAACAGCAATGTCATGAAAGACCTACCGGTTAATCTCAATGAATACATCAACTTGTCGACTAAAAAGGCTATTCGTGGGAGATAACCGCTCTCTTCCATGATTCCAAGTGCAAAGAAGAGCGCAAAGATACTTGGGACAAAAGCCAAAACACTACCTACACCACTTATGATTCCTTGCGATATTAATGAACTTACTATAGTTTCACTTCCTACAGAATCTGCGATTTTTTCAAAAAGGTACTCAAGTAACCCTACCAAAGGTTCCGATACCTTGAAAGTAAAATTGAACGCCAAGTACATTAGAGCCAAGAATATGGGAATACCTATATACTTATGTGTCAAAACGTGGTCGAGTGCTTCTGTAACTGTAAGTGTTTCGTCTGTTCTTTGAATCGAAAGCTGGACAACGTTTGTTATGTATTCGTATTTCGTCAAAGGTATTGATGTTCTGATTTCCTGAGAAATCGTGTCTAATATATCGTTCGGACAATCTTTTTTCAAAAAACCCCTTGCGTATTTGTCGCCTTCAATGATTTTGATTGCAGTAAATCTCTTATTGAAAGTTTCTTCTACACATTGCTCTATTTCTTTAATCTTTTTTTCAGTTTCGTTTCCATAATCTATTACGATAGGTCTCGTTGTTTTTCTGAAGGATTCCACAATCTTTTCTTTAAGCTCTTCAATTCCTTCGCCTGTGTGGGCAGATGTAAGCACTACTGGAACTCTGAGAAATTTTTCAAGCGAATATTTATCAATCTTTATTCCTAATTTTTTCGCTTCGTCAATGGCATTAAAGACTGCGATTACATTTAATCCTAACTCGCAAGCTTCTAAGAGTAAAAACATCCCTTGCTCAGGGCTCATGCTATCTATCACAACGACAGTAACATTTGGTGGAGAAAAAAGTAGATAATCTCTTGTCAATTTTTCGTCGACAGATGTAGCCGTTAGGCTGTAAACACCTGGTAAATCGACAAAATGTAAAGTGTAGTCCTTGTAAGCTGTAGCTCCCTCAATCCTTGTAACTGTAACCCCGGGCCAATTAGCAACATACTGCCTCGCTCCCACTAATCTATTGAAAAGGCTAGTCTTTCCAACATTTGGATTGCCCAATAAGCCTACAGTTATCACCATAGCTTTCAACTCCTTTGCTCGGATTGAGTTTCAGCGCTTATTACCAGTATCTTTGAAAGCTTCCCAAATCCGATATCAAAGGTTCCCAGCGCCGTAGCAACCCTTCTATCCTCAAGTAATCTGATAATTGAACCTTCTGTTACTCCAATTTTCGATAACCAACGATGTATACCGTACCCTCCCAGAATTTGTTTTACTTTATATAATCCTGGGATGGCACTTGAAAGAGGTATAACTGAATCTTTAAGTATCTCGACTTCAACAAGACTTGCTTCTGAGTACCTCAAACTTATAAGTTTGTTGAAAACCTTGTACATCCTCGGGTCACCCATTGGCGCATTCTTTACTACTGTTATCGTTACCCCGGGCAAGATGCCAATGGCTCTGAGCTTTGGCGAAATTTCGGATTCTTCTACATCTTCAACCACTACTTTGGCACCAACAGGCACTTCTGACAGTTTCACATATCTCACCTCGCTTTTTGGAATTAGGAAGGATGATTTCAGAGTTTTATTGAGAATAATTCTCAATAATATTATAAAGGGGAAAGGAAAAAGTGTCAACGAAAAATGTTTTGATACATAGCGCATCTTCCTTTTTTGTGTTAACTTTGCGTTGGACGAAATTACCCGAAATGTGTGGTTATAATTGACTGCCAATAGTGAAAGTGATAAAATACAGTTATAGTTGTTATTACGCGTTTTTACTCACTATTTTTAGATTACGAAAGGTGGGGGGAAAGTTATGGCGTCGAACAAAGAGATGACTCGTGAGGAGCTTTTTGGGTTTGTGGAAGAAAACCAGGTCAGGTTTGTAAGATTGCAGTTTACGGATATAAACGGGATGATGAAAAATGTTGAAATCCCTGTTGATGAACTCGAAACAGCTTTAGAATCGGGTATCATGTTTGATGGTTCTTCAGTTGAGGGGTTTGCAAGGCTTCATGAATCTGATATGTATCTCAAACCAGATTTGAGAACTGTTGCTATGCTTCCCTGGACATTTGACGGTCACAGAAGTGCGAGAATTATATGTGATGTTTACAGCGATTCCGAACATCCCTTTGATGGTGACCCAAGATATAGGTTAAAGCTTGTTGAAGAAAAGGCTCGAAAAATGGGGTTCATTCCCTACGCAGGTCCAGAGGTTGAATTTTTCATCCTTCCTAGACAAAATAACAGACCCGTTTTCGAGTTCTTAGACAGCGGTAGTTATTTTGACCTTCTACCAGTTGATATTGCAGAGCATATCAGGACGGAAGTATCTGTTCACTTAGAGGAAATGGGACTGGATGTTGAGACTACTCATCATGAGGTTGCACCTTCACAACACGAGGTAGATTTTAGATACGCAGAACCTGTTATTGCAGCTGATAACGTTCAGACTGTGAAGCTTGTAATAAAAACGCTTGCAATAAAGAACAATCTCTATGCAACGTTTATGCCAAAACCGTTCTTTGGTGTAAATGGTAGCGGAATGCATGTTCATGTGAGCTTATTTACACTTGATGGGAAAAACGCCTTTTATGATGAAAGTACTCCTGATGGGATGTCTCAAGTTATGAAATACTTCATAGGTGGGTTGATTGCACATGCGCGAGAAATAACGGCGATAACAAACCCAACGGTCAACAGTTACAAAAGGCTTGTTCCTGGTTATGAGGCTCCCGTGAACATTGCTTGGAGTAAGGGAAACAGAACAGCGTTGATAAGGATACCAAAAGCAAGAGGAAAAGCAACGAGAATCGAGTACAGGTCTCCGGATCCATCATGCAATCCGTACTTGGCATTTGCTGTAATTCTTGCAGCTGGTTTGGACGGGATTGAGAACAAGATAGAACCTCCGGCGGCTGTTGAGGAAAACATTTATCAGATGTCCGAGAGTGAAAAGCAAAAACGTGGTATTTACAGACTACCTGCGAATTTAAAAGAAGCACTAAACGAGGCTGAAAATAGCAAGCTTGTTAGAGAAGTCCTTGGCGAACATATTTGGGAAAAGTTCTTAAAATTGAAAGAGCGAGAATGGTGGGAATATTCAACCACTGTCACTGAATGGGAGAGAAGGAAATACGAGAATATATGAAAAATTCTGACTTAAAGATGTTTTTACCAACGACAGAGGAAGAAATAAAAGCGCGAAATTTAAAAAGTTTAGATGTTATCTTAGTGACGGGTGATGCCTACGTGGATCACCCGTCCTTTGGAGTTGCTTTATTAGGTAGGCTGTTGGAAGCGAGGGGTTACAAGGTAGGAATAATAGCACAACCGGAAGGTCCAGATGATATAAAAAGGCTTGGAAGACCTAATTTGTTCTTTGGGGTTACATCAGGAAACGTAGACTCAATGGTTGCAAACTACACAGCGTCACGTAAGAAAAGAAAAAGTGATGACTACACTCCAGGTGGTGTTAATAACAAGCGTCCAGATAGGGCAGTCATACAGTACGTGAACTGGATTAAGCAAGTATTCAAGGATATAAAAATAGTTATTGGCGGTATTGAGGCAAGTCTCAGAAGGTTTGCACATTACGATTGGTGGAGTGATAAGGTTAGAAAGTCGATACTTCTGGATTCAAAGGCTGATATCTTAGTTTACGGAATGGGTGAACGCGCTATCTTGGAAATAGCTGAAAGGATAGCTGCGGGAAAGAGCCTTGATGGTATTTCTGGAACCGTTATATGGAAGAGCTCTTTGGAAGGTTTAGATTTAAAAGAAAATTTGAATCTCATTCATCTTCCATCATATGAAGAGGTTGTAAATGATAAACGAAAGTATGCAGAAGCTTATAGGATAATGGTCGAAAATACCGAACCTTTGAAAAAGGTAGTGCTTGTTCAAAAGCACGACAATCGATACGTTATCCAGTATCCTCCAGCTTTGCCCTTAACACAAGATGAGTTAGATGAGCTTTATTTGCTACCATATACCAGGAGAGTTCATCCTTATTATCTTGCCAAAGGGCCGGTAAAGGCTATAGAAACTGTAAAGTTTTCCATTACAGCTGTGAGAGGTTGCTTTGGAAACTGTTCATTCTGTGCAATAACAAATCACCAAACAACACATGTTATTTCACGCTCAGTTGATTCAATAATTGAAGAAGTTAAGATTCTCACCAGAATGCCTGAGTTTCGTGGAACTATTGTTGACATTGGTGGACCAACCGCAAATATGTTTGGTTTGTCTTGTCCGGTTAGAAATACCAAAGGCCAATGTCTTAGAAGTTGTCTAGCACCTAACGTTTGTAAGTTATCCTTGTCGGGGGAAAGTAAAAATGACGCAACTGATGAATTCATTGAACTTTTGAAGAAAGTTAAAAGTATCCCAGGGGTAAAACATGTATTCGTAGGCTCTGGTATAAGACATGATTTGATTCTTGCTTCAAAAAACGCAGACTACATAATATCGTCTTTGGTTGATTTTACATCAGGGCAACTTAAGTTAGCACCTGAACACGCTCATCCGTATGTTCTAAAAATTATGAGAAAACCTTCTGCTGAGTTATTCTTAGAGTTCAAAAAAAGGTTCGAAGAAGCAGCAAAAAGAAAAGGACAAAAGAAATACGTTATTGGTTATTTCATAGTTGCTCACCCTGGGGAGAGTGAAAAGGAAAACATTTACCTAAGGGAATTCATAAAGAAACACCTTGGTTATGTTCCTCAGCAAGTGCAGATATTCACGCCTACTCCTGGCACACTCAGCACAACGATATACTACACTGGTTTTGACCCATTCACTGGTGAAGAAATTTACGTCGAAAGAAGAGACAAGGTTAGAAATGCACTAAAGGAAAACATCATCAATCTTCGATGAAGACTTTTTCTACATATGGACTTGTGAAAGCTCTCAATGCACAGCCATAGCTCATTCTGAAACGAACAATGTCTCCTAATTTAAATGTTTCAGTGCTTTCTGTTGTGTCGACTATCAAATGATCACTTGATGCGTGGAGAACATGCAAGCCCTCTACAAGAGGTATTAATCCATCGGGTTTAACATCCTGCTCACCCACGGCAAGTATAATTCTTTTTCTGTATCCTTTGTCTTCAAATTGTGGTGTTCTTCCAAACGCATCTTTCCCCAACTCTCCAACAGGAACAGACGGTTTGTAATCTACTTCTATAACTTCAGCCTCCAGAATTACTGTATCTTGTCTTAGATATGGAATATCCCTGTCTCCCGTAGCATCGGTTCCAAGTATTATGCCTTCCCCTACCCTGAATTGATTAATTCCTTCTGGTAAAACACCATTTTCTAAAAGACTAAGCGTAACTGTACTTCCACCACTAATTACCAACTTATATCCAAGTTTAGATTCTAGTTCTTTCGCGATTTCTACAAGCACGGTCATATTTTCTTTTGTTGGTAAAACCCCACCGTAACATCCAACGTTTGTTCCTATTCCTCTTAAAATAGCGTGCTTTAGTTTTCCCGCAACTGAGAGAATTTCATCAAGTGCGTTTTCAAACCACACCCCTTCTCTTAAATCTCCAACATCTATCATGTAAATAATGCTCACGTTTTTATCTAATTCTCCTGCTTGTTTATCAATCTCAAAAGCAGTTTCAGGCATAGAAACCAGGAATTCATCTACCAAACGAACAGCTTGGGGAATTTCCGAGAGCATTGGAATCCTTAGCAACTGGAAAGGACCTGGAACACCATTTTGGTAAAGATTTAGAATATTCTTCAGCCGAGATTCTCCAATTTTGTCGACGCCAGCAGTGCGCATTACCTTTGCAATTATTGGATTTCCAAGCGAAAGTTTCGTAACTCCAACAAGTTCTATGCCCCTTGAATGGCAAAGCTGAGCAACTTTTGAAGCGTTCTCTCTTATTGCGGAAAGATTTATTATCATACGCGGGTATCGTGTTTCTGGTTTTATCATAACTTGCTCCTCCTTTCAATCTTTCACGTTTTTTTGGCTTTGGTTTTAAAGAAGTTGTGGTATAATAAGATGAAAAATGAAAGCTACAACTCAATTTTAAAACAAGAATGAGATAATGCAAAGAGATTTCTAGGAGGGATTTTCGTGGATAGGCGAGTAAAAGAAGCATATGAGTATATAGCTTTGAGAATTTCTTCAAAACCCAAGATAGCACTTATACTTGGTTCCGGATTAGGTTTTTTGGCTAATGAGGTAAAGAACGCTACACATATAAACTACAAAGATATTCCAAATTTTCCTTATTCTACTGCACCTGGACATGAGGGAAAATTAATTTTCGGTGAACTCTTCGGTAAAGAGGTCGTTGTTTTGAATGGTAGATTTCATATATACGAAGGTTGGAATCCAAGTGATATAAAGGTCGTTATACACACGCTAAAACTTCTCGGAATAGAGCGGATGCTTATCACAAATGCTGCAGGTGCAATTAACACAAGTTACAAGCCTGGTGACATAGTCTTGGTTAAGGATGTTATAAACCTTATGTTCCGAAATCCTCTGAGAGGTCCGAATGATGAAGAGATAGGTCCAAGGTTCCCAGACATGCTTGGAGCTTTTGACAGAACATGGATGGAAAAAGTAAAGAGCGTTTTTCCAGACATGAACGAAGGAGTCTATTTAGCTGTAACTGGTCCTACTTATGAGACACCGGCGGAAATAAGAGCTTTTAGAAAACTTGGAGCTGACTTAGTAGGGATGTCGACAGTTCCAGAAGTAATCGTTTGTGCACACGCTGGTATAAAAGTTTTAGTATTCTCTTGTGCGACAAATATGGCAGCCGGTATACTTGACCAACCTTTGTCACATGAGGAAGTTGTTGAGGTCGCTAACAAGGTCAAGGAAAAATTTACACAAGTAGTTAAGAAAGCTTTGGAGGTGCTTGAATGAATCGCGATTTCCTTTCAATAGTAGGCGAACTTAATCTTGCTAAAAAGGTTTTGGTTGTTGGACATATAATGCCTGATGGCGATGATATAAGCTCAGTTCTGAGCGCTACGTTGGGGCTCCAAAAACTAGGCAAGGAAGTATTGGCGGGTATTGATTGGAGAATTCCTTGGTATTTCTACGAGTTTGATGAGACAAATATTATTAAGGGTTACGATGAAGTAATCAACAGCGGTTTTGAACCAGATTTTATGCTAATTGTTGATGCATCAAGTCCTGATAGGATTGGGCGTTTTCAGGAGTCTCTTGGAAAAGTCAGAACGGCTGTAGTTGACCACCATGGTACAAATACACTTTTTGGAACGCTGAATTGGGTTGACACAAGGTTTGGTTCTACAGCCCAAATGGTTCTCAGGATTAACACGGAACTTGGGGTGCCGTACGATGAAAGACTTGCCACAATCAACCTTATGGGAATAGCCACGGATACAGGCTTTTTCAGATACTCCAATGCTGACGAAACTGTCTTTGCAGATGCGACAAAACTTGTATCTATGGGCGGAAAAGCATATCTGGTTTCAAGGATTTTCGAAAATAAAAGAATTGAGCAATTCAAACTACTCTCAACGATGGTGGAACACATCCGAACAGAAAACGATGGACAGATAGTCTATTCTTACCTTTCGAAAGAAGACTATGAATCAAACAACTGTACAGAAGACGACAGTGGTGGTTTTGTAGGAGAACTACGTTCAATACAGGGTGTAGAACTTGCTATTTTCTTTTCTGAATATGAAAAGAACGAGGTACACATAAGCTTCCGCTCCAAGGATTGGTTTGACTGCAGTAAACTTGCAGTTCTTTTAGGTGGCGGTGGACATCCAAGGGCTGCAGGATGTACGTTGAAAGGAGAATTATCCGTTATCGTAGAACAAGTTATTAGGGAAGCTAAGTTGATGTTTAACACGCAATTAGAGGCTGTTAAGAATATTTAAACAACCAACATCACCAGTGAAACAAAAAGGTTTTAAGTGTTTGTTGGTGTTTTTCCTAAAGCCCAGGGGGGATAAATACGCGTTTAAGCTGTAACTTAGCACTCATTAGAGATTTACTTTGCAAAGAAGAGATTACTGAAACAGAGGAAGTAACTATCTTAAAATGGACCATCAGCAAAGATTTTGTGAATGACTTTCACGACTTTGTAGTCCATTTAAACAGTTACACATTTTCTAAGAGATTTATACTCCCTGTCACGGTAGAACGTACAGATGAAAGTATAGTCGTATTCTTCAAGTACTCAGGTGAAAAACATATCATAAAATCCTCAGGTGAATTAGTCTCGCTATCTTATGAAGAACGAAAAAAACTTGTAGAGTCAATTCTAAGAATCGCAAAATTTGTCTTGCTTGGTAATATCCCCCCGTTTCCTGCTATAAGCTTGTTCGATATCTTCATGTATGCAGGAGAATTTTTCTTTAGACCTCCAGTAATCTTTACTTCGGAATTTTACAAGCAGTTAATGGATAGTTCCAAAATGATAAAATCATCAAAAGGTTTTATCTGTGTTTTCGTTGATGAAGAGTATATTAAAAATGGCACCTACGATAAAAATTCAACAATGCGCATTTTGGGCGAGATGATTGAACTTTTTGATGAAAACGGAGAGAAAGCAAGTATAGTTTCAAAACTTAAGAGCTGTAGTGTTACCGTTGATGATTTAGAAAAAGATATGTTAAGCGATGGCACACTTTACAAGATAATTTCAGAAATCACGAGCGCTAAGAAAAACTACACGGTGGTCCAAATTGATACAAACGGATATTATCGTTTATTTAAGGATTACATTGCAAGAATTGATTACCGCTTTACAGAAAAAAACGAGGCGATATTTTACATAGGCGATGATTTTACAAACGTTCTAAGACAGTTGCTTTTGAAAAAAAGGGATGAATTATCACAAGAAGAATTCTCGGGCTTGGTGAAGTGTTTATATTCGGTTTGCAAATTTGACACAGTAGTTGGTGAACTGATTAATATTTTCAAGAGATTCGGAAAGATAATATTGATTGTCAAGGATGTTGACGAACCGCATTACCTTGTAAGACGATTCTTAGAAATTTTGAAGAATTCTGAAATTAAAACGGTTGTTTTGACTTACAAATCGAAGCAACCGGATAAAACTTTCAGTATTGAAGTACCAAAGAAGAATTTATCTGATAAGGATTTTGAAGTGAAATTTTCACGTATGGCAGAAGACTTGTTTTTGGTAAGAGTCTTAGGCAAAGAATTCGATAGACAAGACCTGATGATATTCAGTTCAGTCACAGGAAAAGATGGAGAAAGTATGCTAAGAAACTTGTTAAAAGAACAAATTGTAAGGTCAGATGACGGTGAGTATATAGTTGATTACGATTTCACATTTCAAATGGAAGATAACGCACAATTAAAACTAATTCATGAAATGATGGCAAAAGAGTACAGTAGACACATTAGCCCATATAATCAATACGCGCTTAAAGCTGCTTCTCACTACATGTTGGCTGGTAGAGAACTTTCCGCTGCGGTCACTTATCTTAAGTTTGTGAAGGTAGGATTGGAAAAATACACATTTTCTCCTTCTTTTCTGTCGGATGTTTTATACAGAGCTTACGAAATCCTGAAGAAAAGTAGTAAAGATGAATCATATGCATTCCACAAGTTGAGACTTGAGCTTCAAAATCGAGCAGGGATTGGTTTTGAGTTTAAAGACATACAGCTTCCAGAAAAAAGAATTTTTACATACCTAAAAGCCCTTGAACTATTCATCGAGGAAAGATACTTAGACTGCATTTCTTATACTGACAATATTTTGAGGTCTTTCGAATTGCCAAAATACAAGTCATTACAACTATCTTTTATCAGAGAAAGAGCATACCTT
Organism: Fervidobacterium sp.; assembly: GCF_059913585.1. Classification (NCBI taxonomy): domain Bacteria; kingdom Thermotogati; phylum Thermotogota; class Thermotogae; order Thermotogales; family Fervidobacteriaceae; genus Fervidobacterium; species Fervidobacterium sp. The sequence continues at coordinate 139,850 of NZ_DBOLZL010000022.1, read as the reverse complement.
TCATATTACGACAAACTATCAAATGCTGGTCCTGACCTTGAAGAGATTCAAAGTATGAAAATTTGGAATGAAAAATGGGCTGAGTTAAAGGCGGAATGGTTATGGTTAATTGGCAACGCTTTGGTATACACAAATAGGAAAAAAGCTACTGTGTATCTAAACCAAGCGCTGGAGATTGCCAATCAGTACAATTTGAAACATCTTTTAGTAAGTATATATAACTCTTTTGGTATGGTGTACGATGGATATCTACTCTCCATAATGTATTTCAAAGAAGCCCTAAGAATAGCTGGTGAAATTGGATACACACGCCGCAGTTTGACTCCGAGGCTCAATCTGGCACGTGAGTTACTCTACTTTGGAAAGTTCAAAGAACTATTTACTGAATTTTCCTTGTTAGAAAACTCTCTTAAGGATTACCTAAGTTATTCTGACTTATCCTTTTTGTACAGACTCCATGGTATGGTTTATTCATATCTGCAACGTTACGAAGAAGGTTTAAAATACTTCAAGAAAGCTTTTGAGATTGAATCTGAGAAGAATTTACCTCATCACTCTTTGCGGAGCCTGATCCTCCATGAAATGCTTTGCGGGAATAGAGAAAATGCAAAAGAGTTGATCCAAAGATATCAGGATAATCCTGCAATTCATACAAGGGCCTTTGAATATTTCACCGCAATGATACTGGCTAAGGATGACAAAGAATTCTTTAGGGCATGGAATGATTATATTACATCGAACTACACTTTGCTAAGAGAAGAGATTTTATACCTGTTTACAGAGCAAATTTTCAAAGTTGACAAAGAAAGATTGGCTGATGAACTTGACAGATGGGACAGTTTCTATACTTCGGAAATGACAAAACTCTCATTGCTTTACATACTTTTGGCTAAGCAAAAATATTATGAGCTAAGTCGTAACGAAATGAAACGTGACTTAGTAAAGTTAAGAATCGCGAGGATTGTTTTTGATTTGGGAATTGGAAAAGACTTTAACCAGTCTTTGAAGGACAGTTTGTTCATTGATTTCCGTAGAGATACAGTGGAAAACGAAATAATTGATACACTCGAGATACTAAAATCAATTGACCAAAAGATAGGATTAGATGAGTTTCTAAGGATATTCTCGAATATACTGATTAACCTTTTCGAACCTCAGCATGTTTTTGTGTTAGTAAGGGATAAAAAAACAAATCTCAGTTTATCTATAGGTATTGCACCATTTGATGAAAAGAAAAGCACTGTTAGATTTGACCCTCTTGAGGTGTATATCAAGGATAATGTAGACAAGGATAGCGAGTATTTAATATTCTTCTCAAGCAACTACTTTATGTTATCGGAAAAAGATAAAAAAGATGTATGGGACAAGATAATACTTTTGGATGAGTTGTTTGCAAGCCAAGTAAGGGGCATAATATATAGAGAAAGGGCAACGAGGGATGTTTTGACAGGACTATACAACAGATGGAGGTTTTTGGAAATCTTGCAAGAATATATGAAAGAACCTGCCGTTTCACAAAATGAAAAAGAAATAAGTGTCTTCATAGCGGATATAGACAATTTCAAAAAAATTAACGATACTTATGGTCATTTGACTGGTGATATTGTGCTTAAAAATATTGCAGCTATTCTTAAAGATAGTATTGAAGAAAAAGGAATTGTTGCAAGGTACGGAGGCGAAGAATTCGTTGGTGCGATGAAAGTAGACAAAGCAAGGTGTGTTGAAATATGTGAAAGCATTCGAAAAGTAATAGAAAAGATTTCTTATGATATTTTCGGGTTTCAAGTAACAATAAGTTTTGGGGTTGCATCTTCTTCCGAAAAACACAACATAACTGAACTTATAGGGCTTGCAGATAAAAGATTGTACATTGCTAAAGAAACTGGAAAGAACAGAGTCTGCTTTTCCTAAGTGTCTTTTGAAAGTTCTTTAGTTTAAATTTGGTGGGAGGCGTGGTATAAGTTGGAAATACTTGAATACATTGGTGATACTTACTGGAGCAGTGATTATATAGTTGAAATTGAGGGTTACAAAAAGGTAGCGAAATTCGTAGAAAAAAGCTTGATTAAAACTCAAGCAAATGTTATTCTGCGTTCAGAACTAGCTCGCAATGTTCATGGGCTTTTAGTTCCTGAAAGCTTTTATTTTGAAGAGAGCGAACGAGATATTCTTGTATATGATATTCCTTCCTATGATTCTATCAGTAGATTTGGATACGAATATATTGAGAAACTCCTTCCACAGTTGCTTTCTATAATGAAGACAGTTTTACATATTCCTGGTCTCACTATTCCTTATATAGGGTTAGATGACATAGTTATTGTTAACGATGAAATTAGGATATTTCTACCACTGATACAATCTTCTGAACATGTTGAAAAATCGGTGAAGACTGGGAGAGTATTCGCTGCGCCTGAGTACTTCAAAAGAGAAATAACGGATAAGTCAACAATCTATGTATTTGGAAAAATAATATATGACTTAACAAGCAACGAAGAACTCAAAAGAATCGCTCAACAAATGATAGTTGATGAGCCAAATCAAAGAGATTATGTTGAGGAGATTCCTTTCCAAAATGTGCTTAGTTCCAAGAAGGTTCTGACTATAAGAAGAATTCACAGAGAAGAGGAAAATGAAATATTTGAACTTGTTCTCTCACCAATGCCAGGCCAAGGCTTCATAGGTGTTATTGGTCCACAAAGAATTGGTAAAACAACTATGATTGAAAATTTACAGAGTCACTTTAGGCAAAAAGGGATACCTTTTCTCCATGTTAGCATCGGGTCTGATTTAATTGCACAGACATTGCAAGTTTGTTCAGACAAAGTATCAGAGAAACTTGTTTCCAATTTATCGTATTGCTTGGAAAACGTTTGCACTATTGATACGGTAAGCATAGATGTAGTTCAAGCTCTGAGACACCTTGAAAACGTGGTTATATTCGTTGATGATTATCAGGAAGCAGATGAGCGATTGAAATCATTCTTAAGAAGAATCGCAAGATTGGACAATACTGGGAAAATAAAAATTCTTGCTTTCTCTGTAGAGGATTCGGAGGACTTTCAACTTCGTATTGAATTAAAAACATTTGACAAAAGCACAATAAAAAAGCTTCTAGACTCTTCTTTCATAAAAATACAAAATCAAGAAATCCTTGTTGACTGGCTTTATGCTGCCAGTGGAGGGTTACCAGGGCTTATTGTCGAATACCTTAGATACCTTTACGAACAAGATGTGCTAAGAAAAGAACATGAGGGGTTTGTTTTTGATGTGGAAAAACTTGAAGAAGTTAAAGTCGAATCTATTTTTGTCGAGAGGGTAGAGAAATACAAGAACTCGAATGTGAAATACCTTTCAGTTCTCGGACAAAAGTTCAAACAAGTAGAAGTAGAAATTTTGGAGAAGTTATTGGGTGAGGATATAGATTTGACAACGCTTTTAGAAGATGGAATACTTTATAGAGAATACAATACAATCCGTTTCACACTTAAGCAGTATTGGGAAATACTATACGAATCTATTGCTGAAGAGGAAAGGTTAGAACTCCACAAAAAATTGGCGTCTTCTTTGTCTGACTATGAGAAAAAAGCTTGGCATTTGGAAGCATCAGGAAACGAGGTGTCGGCGGCTGTTGCTTACCTAAAGTACGCAAGGGAGCTTCTTGATTTTTACGCATCACCATCTGTTGTATACAGTGTGTTGCAAAAAGCAAGAAGAATCGTTAAAAATCGAGAATCTTACGCTTATTATAAGTTCCTATTAGAACTCGCTGAGCGAACAGAAGACGAAAGTTATATAAGCGAGTTAGATATACCTGATAAAAAGATATACACCTATTTTAAATCGTTCAAATACTACTTACTTTACGACTACAAGAACGCTGTAGAACTTCTGAAAAATTCGAACGTTGACCTTGGTCCGTTTGGTAATTTGAAGCGTGAGTTTTTATTGCTAAGGTCCGAAGCGGGACAAGCTCTTGGAAGAAAAGATTATTATGAAAGAGCAAAACGAATAATGGAACAACTTGACGAAAACAATCCATTGCACGTGAGGCTTCTCATTGACATTTACATATTTATATCGATTATAGCCCGCTCGAATCCATCAAAAGTTTTGGAGTATTTAAGAAAAGCTGAAAAATTGGCACTTGATTACAACGTTGCACATAAACTCCCATCGATTTATAACAACCTCGCTGTTGAGATTACAAACACCACTATCTCTATGCAGTATCTTGAACGAGCAGTAGAGGCTGCTGAAAACATTGGTTTGCCTGCTCGAAGCTATTTAGCAAGGTTAAACATGCTTTCTCATGCGCTTTATGCAGGTAAGATAGGAGAATTCGTATCCGGTATTGCTGAATTAGAACCAAAACTTGAAATGTTAAATCTAAGAAATGAGATAATCTTCGCACAAACATTAGAGGCATACTATCATAGCTATAATTTCGAAGTCGAAGAAGCTCTTGAACATATTGAACGCGTAAAGGCACGTTACGGTGTGGATACTTCATTTGATATCTTTGCCGTTCACTTTATAACACGAAACCTTAATAAATCACTGGAGTATGTACAAAGTGTGTTGAGTAGCGAGGAATATGATGAAAGTACAAAGGAGATAGTCGAGGTTATCTCTGCCGCTGGGACTGAAGAATTTCCAATAAAGTGGAAAAAGTATAGAGACGCTGGTTCTAGGTATTTTAGAGAAGAAATAGTAGCAGTTTTGGGACTCGAGTTGGCAAGAACTGTTCCTGAACTATTCAAAGAGGAACTTGAATATCTTGAAACGAACTACGTGCTTGATGGAGCTTTGTTATCCTTGGCAATGGTGTACGAGGGATTTGGTCATTACTATAAAGCTCTCGGTAATGAATACAAATCAAGGTCATACTATTCTAAAGCAATAACTATCTACAAAGACATTGGACTCGAAAACGCCGTTAGAACGCTATGTGAACTATACGGAGTCAAAATAGAAAAAGACGAAAAAGAAAAGCAATCAAAGCAGCTGAGCTGGCTTTCTTACGATTTGCTCTCTAGTTTAAAAGCAATTGACCCTAAAACAGAGCCGGAAAAACTTTTAAATTACTTCGCCTCAAAGATTCTGTTGCTGATACCCGCCAAAAGCCTTTTGTTTAGGCTTTACGATAAGGTTCTGGATAAAACCTTCGAAACGAGTCTTGGAACACCAGATGGAGAAAAACCCGTTAGGGAGACTTTAAGCGTAGCTCCGTTAGAGATTTTTGTTAGCGATAAAATTGACAAAAACGCAGTATATGAACTTTGGCTTTCGAATCAAAAGGTTCGATTTCCTGAAGAATACAAGAAAGAGCTTCTACCGATCTTACAATTACTTGAGTACAGTTTTGTAGCTGTTATGAAAGGAACACTGACATGGTTAAGAAGCTTAATAGACCCTCTCACAAAACTCTACACGAGGTACCATTTTAGTGAACTGTTGCACCATTACTTCGAAAAGGCTAAGTCCGAGCAAGGAGAATTAAGTGTTGTTATGTGCGATATCGATAATTTCAAAAAGATAAACGATACGTACGGTCACCTTACAGGTGACGAAGTCCTAAAGGAAGTGGCAAGAATATTGCGAGACAATGTTCGTTCAACAGATGTTGTAGGACGTTTCGGTGGCGAAGAATTCGTTTTACTCTTCCCATCGACCGGCGAGGAAGAAGCAAAGACTGTTGTTGAAAGGCTGAGAAGATTAACTAGGGATTCGGATAAATTTCCATTTAAGATTACCCTGAGCTACGGGTTAGCCGTTTATCCTCTATGCAAGGTCAACGACCCTGAAGAGCTGATACAAAAAGCGGATATCGCACTTTACCATGCTAAGAACACGGGAAAAGACAAAATTGTTGTGTATACGGAGGGAATGAGCGGTGGATTACACGCATGACGCAGTTAACGAACAGGTCAGGGGCTTTAACAAGAAGTTGATTGAGAAACTTTGGGATTTAGGCTGTGACCTGTTTTTTAATGAACAACTTTCACATCACGTTAGTTTTAGACTCGGTGGAAGTGTTCCACTTTTTATAATTCCAAGTTCAATGGAGGCTTTTTTAAAAACGATAGAGATACTAAAAGAATATGAGGTCGATTTCAGAATAATTGGTAAGGGTACAAATGTAATCCCAACGGATGAGGAAAAAGATTTTGCCGTTATCTCAACAGAAAGAATAGATTCCATAGAAATCCACGATGAATTGATTAACGTATCAGCTGGAATGTCGTTTAAAAGTCTTTGTTTATTGGCGCTTGAACATTCACTTTCAGGTCTGGAAAAGGCTTTTGGATTGCCTGGTAGTGTTGGTGGGGCTGTTTACATGAACGCCGGATGCTATGGTTGGGAAATGGCTCAGAATATTGTTAGTATCAAAGCATTTGATGGAAAAAGTGTTATAAACATAAGCCCTTCTGAGGCACAATTTAGTTACAGGGATAGTATATTCAAACACGAAAAATCTCTGATAATACTCTCAGCAGTTTTAAAGTTAACAAAAGGCGACAAGAAAAGTATTCATGAACTTATGATTGATACTATGCGCAAACGATACGAGAAGCAACCATTAGAATATCCCAGTGCCGGTAGCGTCTTTAAAAGACCAAGACCTGATTTTTACGTTGGAACGGCTATAGAATCACTTGGTTTGAAAGGTTATCAGATAGGTGGCGCACAAGTTTCCGAGAAACATGCTGGGTTTATAATTAATAAAGGAAACGCAACGGCTTCGGATGTCTTGAAACTGATTGATTTTGTCAAAGGCAAAGTTAAAGAATTCTACGGTGTGGAATTAGAAACAGAAGTCGAAATCTGGTAAATTATAATAAATCATAAAAAATCTGGAGGTGGCTGGAAATGGGGTTGAATGAATTAGTATGGAAAAAACGAACAAGGGAAGAGATTGAACATTTTTCTGATAGGTACAAAGAATTCATTGATTACGCTAAAACAGAGCGGTTAGCTATTGAATATTTTGAAAAGATACTTTTGGAAAATGGTTACGTTGCACTCGAAAAATATACCGGAAAGGAGAATAAGGTCTTTTACATAAACAGAGAAAAATCTTTGGTTGCGGTTAGTGGAGAAATACTGAACGGTATTAATTTTGTTGCAGCACATGTAGATGCTCCGAGAATTGATTTGAGACCAAATCCATTGTATGAAGATTCAGGGATAGCACTTGCGAAGACCCATTATTACGGTGGAGTTAAGAAATATCAATGGTTGAGTCTGCCCCTGGCACTTGTGGGCGTTGTTGTAAAAGAAAACGGCGAAAAAATTAAAGTGTGCATAGGATGTGAAGAAAAAGACCCAGTATTGGTTCTTCCTGACTTACTTCCTCATCTGGATAAAGAGGACAAAAAAGTAAGTGAACAGTTCAAGGCAGAGAAAATGAATGTCATACTTGGCTCTATACCTTTAGAAGGTGAGGAAAAAGAACCAGTTAAGAAATACATACTAAAGCTTTTGAAAGAGAAGTATAACATTGAAGAAGAAGACTTTATAAGTGCTGACTTAGAGCTTGTTCCCGCTTTGAAACCTCGAGATGTAGGTATAGATAGCAGTTTTATAGGTGCATACGGCCACGATGATAGAATATGCGCTTTCGAGGGTGTCATGGCTTTATTGAACGCGCAACCAAAAGATAAAGCTATTGGAGTTATTTTGTTTGACAGAGAGGAAATAGGAAGCGAAGGTGATGCAGGAGCTCAAGCAAGGTTTTACAGAGCATTTTTGAGAAGGATGCTTTCTGTTAAGGGATTTAATGATACCGAGCAAGTTTTAGATGAGATTATTAGTAAGTCAACGGTTCTTTCAGCTGATGTAACTGCCCTCTTCGACCCGTCTTACCCAGATGTTCATGATAAACTTAATGTTGCTAAAGCAGGTTACGGTGTTGCTATAGTAAAATACACCGGCAGAGGGGGAAAAAGCGGAGCAAGCGAAGCACATGCTGAACTGGTTGGGAAAGTAAGAGCTATACTAAATCGAAATGGCATCTCTTGGCAGGTTAGCCTTTTAGGTAAAGTTGACGTTGGTGGCGGCGGAACCGTTGCAAAATTCCTTGCAAAAGAGGGATTTGATACGATTGATATAGGACCTGGGTTAATGAGTATGCACGCACCTTTCGAACTTGTCTCAAAAGCAGACCTTTACGAAACTTATCTTGCATTCAAAGTTCTTATGGAAGAGCTGTGAAAACTGAGGTGGTTCGATGTTTGGAGAAGTAACTTATTCAGAGAGCGATTTGAAAAACGGCTTGCCGGCACACTTAGAGCAATTGATAAGAACCATATGCTTTAGAATACGTGTACATGGACGTGAAGCCTTGAAGAACTACAGCATTACGGCAGCACAATTTGACTTACTCCAAAGGGTCTATTTCAATGGTCCCCAGACGATGACGAAATTGAGTCAGTCGTTAGGTATTGCAAAGAGTACAACCAGTGGACTCGTTATGAGACTTGTGAGGGACGGATTTTTAAATCGAAAAAGGGATGAATCGGACAGAAGGGTTTTTAAGGTAGAAATAACGCCTCTTGGTGAACAAGTGATAAAAGCTGTTATAGAGATGCGAGTCAAATACATTGAAGAGGTTATTAGGCAAATACCCGACGAGAAGACGAGATTAATCCATGAGGCCTTGGACCTCCTTTACGAGGTTATAAGTTCCAAATAATCTAAAACTTTGAAATTCTATGTTTTAATAAGGGGAGAATCTCTTTGAGGAAAAACGTGGAATTTAGAAGTTTGTTCAAGCTTGCTATTCTCATCATAGCGCTATTTTCAGAAATCACTTTTTCGATAACAGTTTACGCACCAAAAGGGAGTATGGTTTACTACAACGACAAGCTTATGGGGATTGTACAAAAAGACTCCATAAGTTTCAACGCAGAATCTCCAGGGATTCTCAAAGTTGTAAAACCCGGTTTTGTTCCGTTTGAAAAAATCCTCACAGATGAGGCTACTGTGACAGTAGAACTCTCATTGCCATCGTTCTTGAATGTAAAAGTAACGCCGCAAAATGCACGGGTTTTTGTCGATGGTCAACTAGTTGAGATTGATACTTCCAGTGGTACCGCAAGGCTTCAAATAAATTCTGGGATTCACGAAATTAAAGCAGAAGCTCCGGGATATGCAACAAAAAATCTTAGAGTTGAAATCAACCCGTATGAAGAAAAAGATTTAGAAATAACACTAAAAAGAACGGTAACACTGAAATTAATCTCCGAAAAAAACATTGATAACGCGATTTTAGGCGGAATGCTCTTGCGGTTACCTGCAACGATAGAGGTAGAACCTGGTAAATACAAACTCTATCTACCAAATGTCTTTTTGAACAGCCTTCAAGAATTTGAAGTACCGTTTGTTGATGAATACGTGTATAAAGTCGACTCTACACAGATGTTTAAGTTGACTATTGATGGAAGTCCGGCTGGAGCATATGCTTGGATATCTGGTCAGATTTGGAAACTTCCAACAACGATAGTATTACCAGAGAACAGTTACGATATTCGAATATTCTCCCAAAGCTATGAAGATTACGAAACAAAGGTTGAACTAAGGAAAGATACAAAGATTTTCTACAATCTGAAACCCAAGCTGGAGGTAACTCAAAGAACTGGCGACAACAACTTTGTTATTGAGTATGATGGATACGTAAGGGACAGAGTGGTCGTCAAACCATGGTTTACGACAATAAAAGATAATGCAGGAAATATAGTGTGGTATGGTTTCAGCGATGGAAGTCTCAAAAACCTACCCAAAACTGTTCCTGTTTTGATAAGTAAAGATATGATTTGCATGGTAGGAAGTACGATATTCAAAGGACCTACAGTTTTACAGGTAACGTTTGGCACTAATATTCTTGTTTCTGACAACAGAAGAGCGAACAGTGAAGAAATGATCCAAGTGGAAGGAATCACAGTGATTGATACTGAAGATAGGGTTTTGGTGAATGTATATTCGAAAGATGTCTATGAAGTTTACTGGGATGATGAATTCATAGGGAATACCCCCATATACTTCTTTGTCACATCAGCTGGTAAGCACAAGTTAACTTTTGTACGAAATGGTTTAAAAGTTAACGAACAAATTGTTGATGCAGTCCAAGGACAACTCAACGAATTTCGCCAATCATTTTGAAATACCATTTTCAGGCTACGATGTGTGAGGTGAAGAGTATGACTTACGTTTTCTATCAATTGTTAAAATATCGAGGTATCATCATTCTTTTCCTGATTTGCATTAGCGTCTTTGGTTTTTCTACCACAATAAAAGATCTTTCTCCATCCGCAGCTGAATACAAAGCTGTGCTTTACCTTGTAGAACAAAAGATTATGGACGTAGATCCAAATGGAAACTTTAAACCTTCTTTGCTTGTAACGAAACTTGACCTTGCACGCTATTTATATGCAATCATAGATAGATATAAGTTAACAAGCTTACAAAGTATCAAGTACGATGATTTGGTAAAGCTTGAATCGAGGATTACTACGTTGGAAAAACAGATATCTAATATTCCTTCTGGTCAATTTCAAAGTGTTTCAGCTTTACAAAACGAATTGATGGAACTAAAGAAAAGACTTTTAGCGGTTGAAAGTAAGGTTGCGAACCTTGAAACTAAGAACATCGATTTATCAAAGGACCAGCAAACAATTATCTCTGTACAGAATGAGCTTTCAGCATTAGCTAGAAGGGTTACTGCTGTTGAAAACAAAATTTCAACACTTTCCCAACTGAAAGATTTCGATAAAGACATAGCACAATTGACAGCTCAGATAAATAGTTTAGAAGAGAGACTAAATGAATTCACTCAGCTGAAGTATTACGGTGATGAAATTGAAAAACTTAAAGCAAAGGCCACAGATTTAGAAAAAAAGGTTGATCATGCAATAATTACGACTAATTCGCTATCAGAAAAGATTTCCAAATTGGAAACAAGTTCTTCGGAGGGCATTCAGAACCTGCAAAATTCCACCCTAGGGAGTATAAATGATTTGAGAAATCAAGTATTAGTAGAAATTGAGAATTTAAACTCTCGTCTTGCGACTATTGAGGAAGTTATAGGAAAAGGGCAAGATTTTTTACAACGTTTAGAAGCCTTAGATGCTTTGACAATAATCAATACATTCTCTAACTTGGAAGTGCTTTCTAACCGATTTGACCAACTCGAAGCAAGATTCAAAAAGCTCGAAGACAATCTTTCACAAGTGGTCTTGGAACAAAGATATATACTCAACGAACTTGTCGTTTCTCAGAACTCTGTGAAAAAGTTCGACTCTTTGGAACAAAAAGTTTCTCAACTCGAAGCCTCTAATACTGCTAATAACGAGGATATGAAAAAGCTTTCAGCACAAGTGGAGAGTTTAAATAGTCAGGTTATGACTATGCGAACAATAACTTACGTTAGTTTACTAATTTCCATAGTTGCAGGGATTCTCGTACTTCTCAAGTGAATGTAGAATAACCGGAAAGGATTTGATACTGATTATGGTTGGACTTGCTCTTCAAGCCGGTGGTGTAAAGGGATTTTCGCATATCGCAACATTGAAAGTTTTTGAAGAATGTAATGTCAAACCTGATATTATTTCAGGTTCATCAGCTGGTTCTATTGTTGGAGCCTTGTATTCATTGTATGGTAGTTCAGAAATTGTTTACAAGGTCTTTTCAGAGACGGTTCGTAAATTTCTCAAAAGACAAAGAACGAAACCTGAACCGATAATGAATTTAGAGATGGTTATAAAAGAAGCTCTTTACAGTTTAGAAGAGTTCTATCAATTTTTCAAAGAGTTATTTGGTAAAAAGAAATTCTCAGACTTAAAAACAAAACTTTTAGTTGTAGCTTTTGATATTGAAACTTGGAAGAGTTTTGTTATAGATGAAGGTTACCTTGTTGATGCAGTACTTGCAAGTTGCACTGTTCCCGGAGTGTTTGAACCTACATACATTGCAGGTGTTCGAATGCTTGATGGCGGAATTCTATCCCCAGTTCCTACTTTTGAATTGAAAGAGTATGGAGCAGATACCATAATAGCTAGTGTTTTTGAAGAGTACATACCACCATACACAACACATATGGAATTAATGCTTGCTGTAGACGCAGTTAAAGAATCATACATTGTGCAAAACGAGCTTAGTGTGGCAGATTTCTCATTTGTTTATCCTGTAAATGTTTTCTGGAGTGATTTTGCTAAATACGCAGAAGTTTATCAAAATGCTTTAATTGTTGCAAGGAGAGTGAAAGATGAGTTTGAAAATTTCATTAGGCGGTGATATTGTACACTATCTGGGAGCTGTCGGTCTCTTAAATGCTCTTTCAGAAAAGCAGGTTACAGAAAGAGACGATTTAGAAATACACTGCAGCGGTTTTTCTTGCATACCACTGATTTTATGGACATATCAAAGAAATAATGCATACAGCATTCTTTCAAGTATGTGGGGTGAATCTTTGAAGTTTTTCAAAGGTATCTCTAAACCTTCTTTACCGGAGATTGGGAAAAACTTTATGCTTCTATATAAGATGCAGAAGAAGATAGATTTAGAATCATCAAGGCAAAAGCTCAGTGAATTTGTTGAAAAGTGGATTCCGAATGTGGAAATTGAAGAGCATGACAAAATAAAAATACATGCTTTTAATTTAGAGAAAAAACGGGACGAAATTCTTTACGGTAATGCAAGAGAAGTTTTAATACATGTTCTTCCTTATCCTATTGATTTTGCTCCTGTTGATGGGTATATTTCTTCAAGTTGGGTCCTTGGAATTCCTGAAGGTGATGGTATAATATACATTGATTGGTATGATCCTTTTGAACCTCGTAGGGCCACCGACTTCCTTCTAATGGCTACCTTTGCCAGAACAACTTCTTTTATCAAGCTTGCAACTGAAAAAGCAAAAGCAACAGTGACCATCAGACTTAGTGGTTCCGCTTTTAGGGATTTTAGATATATCAGTAATCGTTTTTATTTAGCTGGTAAAGAGCTCGTAGAAAAGTTTTTGTGATCAGCAATATCAAAATCTAAAGACAAATCAATACACTTCGGAGGGATACTTATGAAAAGATTTCTTAGGATAGCTGGAGTTTTTATTTTACTGGTTGTCGTGGTAGTAGTTTTAACTTCTCAAACCACGACAGCTCCAACTCAGAAAAAATCTAAAACCGTTCGTGTTTCAGCAGATTACGTGGAACCAAAAAGTGACATTATTTACTACAAAGGTCGTGTTTTTGTAAACATCGATGAGGACAAGATAAGTCTTAGAACAACGGAAATGTACGTTAAAAAGGTTGGAGACAAGTGGAAAATAGTAGAAATTCCAACGAAAGTTGAATTCACGTTTGACGGTGGTAACGCCGTTGCCGATAAGATGACTTATGACTTAGATAACAAAACAGGTGTTTTGACCAACTCGACAGTCACTATTATTGATACAAAAAGTAATGAGAAAATAATTGTAATTACAGATAACCTAAATTACGACCTTGAAAATGACAAGTACAGTGGAACTAAAAAAGGTGGAGTAAGTATTACGAAAGGTGATATAACCGCTGTGGCTGACAGGTTTGAATATGACAAAAAGAAAGGTGAACTTCATCTTTACGGAGCAGTAGTAATAAATGATCCGAAAAAAGGTATAAAGATGACTGCATCAGACGCCGTTATATACACTGAAAAAAACGATATGAAAGCTAATAACGTTAGTATTGAACTGAAAGTTGACTAACCTTTGTTCGGCAATCACGTCTAGAGATGTTTCTAACAGCTTAAGATGGGGGATTAAAGTGAAAAGAATAATAATTTCCGGGCCAACCGCTTCAGGTAAAACCGAATTTGCAATCCAGCTTGCGGAATACTTGCCCATAGAAGTTATTTCTATGGACTCCAGACAGATATATAAGTACATGGACATTGGAACGGCAAAACCGGATCCATACCAGTTGTCCCTAGTAAAGCACCACATGATTGACATTATCGAACCAAACGAGTATTTTAACGCCTTTCTGTATCAAAAAATGGCAAAGGAGAAGGAGGAAGAAATTAAAAAAGCTGGTAAAATACCAATATATGTAGGCGGCACAGGTCTATACATAGATGCGTTAGTAAAAGGCTTTTTTGAAGGTGTCTCTCGTGATGAAAACATTAGGAAAGAACTCAGTAAGCTAAATGAACAAGAACCGGGGATTCTAAGAAAGATGCTCGAGGAATTTGACCCAGAAGCTGCGGCCAGAATACATCCACAAGATGTGAAGCGTACGATAAGGGCATTAGAGGTCTACCTAAAAACAGGTAAAAGAATTTCTGAATTACAGACCCAAAAAGTGAATTACGATGATTTCATTCTTATTGTTTTGAACCCGAAAAGGGATGAACTTTACGAAAGAATAAATCAACGCGCTGAAAAGATGATCGAACATGGACTTATCGATGAAGTAAAGATGCTTGTAGAAAAATACGGTAAGAACCTTGATGCTTTCAAAACTATAGGTTACAGGGAGATAATCGACTACTTGGATGGAATTTACAGTCTAGAATTGGCTTTACACTTAATGAAAAGAAACACTCGCCATTATGCAAGAAGACAGATAATTTACCTTAGAAGGTTTCCAAATGCTGTGTGGCTTGAACCTGGTAACCAGGCTTTGGAAACAGTGCTTAAAATCATACAAAAGGAAGTCCAACCGATCTTGTGAAATTTACATCAGTATTTCAGTATTTAGCAGAGGTGGAGCATATGGAAGCACTGTATAGAAAATATAGGCCAACAAGGTTCTCAGAAATAGTGGGACAAGAACATATCAAGAGGTTGTTAAAAAACGCCCTTGAAAAACGAAGAATTAGTCATGCATACATTTTTGCTGGTCCTCGTGGAACAGGAAAAACAACGACTGCAAGAATTATTGCAAAATCATTAAATTGCGAGAAGAATCAGTATGGAGAACCATGCAACGAATGTGTTTCTTGCAAAGCTATCGACAGTGGTTCACATCTAGATGTCATAGAACTTGATGCAGCATCAAATAGAGGAATTGACGAAGTAAGGAAAATAAGAGAAGGTGTCAATTTCACACCAGTTATGGGAAAATATAAAGTTTATATTATTGACGAGGTTCATATGCTTACGAAAGAGGCATTCAACGCTCTTTTGAAGACCCTTGAAGAACCTCCCGAACATGTTGTTTTTATCCTAGCCACGACGAACCCTGAAAAGATACCCCCGACTATCATTTCTCGATGCCAGGTTTTGGAGTTCCGGAACATATCAAACGAAGAAATTAGAAACAGGCTCAGAGAGATTTGTATTAAAGAAGGTTACGATGTGACAGAAGATGCCTTAGAGAAAATAGTAAAAAAGGCTGCAGGTGGACTTAGAGATGCGCTTTCCATTCTCGAACAAGTAGTGAGGTACTCAGGCGGTGAAGTTACTGCAGAAACTGTGAACGAAGCTTTGGGATTAGTAAGTGAGGAAACAATAGATAAATTTATAGAGGCTATATTGTCTGGAAATCTTGAAAGCATTGAAGGCATCATAGATGAAGTCTACGCCGAAAGAGGGGATTTTGACACATTCTTGACACAAGTTATGGAGAAACTATTGGAACAGAAAAGTGCTCAAGGTATTAAGTTGGCTTCTGAGATTTATAGAATACAAAAAGAGTTAAAAGTTGCCGAAGAAAAACTACTGTTAGCAAAAGTGTTGTTAATTAATCTGGCGCTAACAATCAATAAATCGAGTGGAACTGGGACTTCCGAGATAACCTCAACGGTTTTGGCAAAAGGTGAAAAAATTACCGACCATGGTCAAGTTACAAATGAGAAGCAAGTATTAACTCAAACTGGGAACGATAGAAAAGGCGAAGTAACTAACCAAGAAAAAGAGGAAATATCAACAGTTGGTTCTGAAAAAGCTGAAGTCAGACAACCAAGGGCAGCAGTGTCATTTGAGCAATCTGGTGAGCTCAAGCAAGAAGAAAATACAAAAGAATCGCCTGAAGCTACAAAATTTTCATCTCTAGATGAGAAAGATGTAGAGCGTTCTGCTTCAGAAAACAAATCTCAACTAAATCAAACATTTGTGACAAAAGAAATATTAGAAGACTTAAAACTCAATGGTGATTTATCCATCTTTGTTGGTTTGTCACTTGCTACGGTCTACGAGCTTGACGACGTTGTAAGAATTGTTTTTGACAAATCAAAACAATTCAGTTATGAGGTACTGAAAGAAAAGAAAGATCAAATAGCTTTGCTTTACCAGAAAAAATCAGGCAAGAATAGAGAAGTTGTTGTAGAGCTCACGGATGATGAGCATGATCCTGTTTTGGAGAAATTAAAGATTCTGCTCACGGACTAGACTAAGAGAAAGGATGTGAGCATGGCATGGTTGATATCTATGAGGTTATAAGTAAGGCAAAAAATGCAAGAGCTACCGATGTTCATATATCTGTGGGAAATCCTCCGATAATTCGTGTGGATGGTTATCTAACAAAAATGCAGGGTTACTCACCACTTTCTTATGGTGAGGTAAAGGAAATTGTAACTCGCCTTTTGGAAGAACATGATATCATGAGTCATAATAAAGAGGTAGATTTTTCTTTCGGATTTGAGGATGTTCGAATAAGGGCAAATCTGTATTACGAACGTGGTAATCCTGCTCTTGCCTTAAGAATTATTACCAAACGTATAAGAACATTCGAAGAACTCGGACTACCAACAACAATTCGAGATTTTTGTGATAGGGATACAGGATTAATTATTATAACTGGTCCTACGGGGAGTGGTAAATCAACAACCCTGGCGGCCATGGTTGATTACATTAACTCTAAATACGCCTACCACATAATTACAATAGAAGATCCTATAGAATACGTTTTCGAAAACAAGAATTCATTAATCCATCAACGCGAAGTTGGAAGGGACACTGAGTCATTTGCAGATGGTCTCAAATACGCTCTCAGACAGGACCCAGATATAATTCTTGTAGGAGAAATGCGCGACTTAGAAACGATATCGTTAGCTTTAACTGCCGCTGAAACTGGGCATCTTGTGCTTGGAACTCTTCACACTAATTCTGCTGCAACGGCTCCTGAGAGGATTGTTGATGTTTTTCCTGCACACCAGCAAAAACAAGTTTCTTTGCAACTTGCTAATACGCTTGTCGGAGTTATCTATCAAAGACTTGTGCCAAAGAAAACAATAGGAATGACGCCAATTGCCGAAATTCTTGTGGCTAACGCTGCTGTAAAAAATCTCATAAGAGAGGGGAAGATACACCAGATAGAAAGTATCATGCAAACGGCTCAAAAGCTTGGTAACGTGCTTTTTGACGACGCCTTACTAAAAGCATATTTTGCTGGGGAAATAACGAAAGAAACGGTAATGGGGTTTGCTCGCAATCCAGAGGAGGTGGCTAAGAAGATAGGATGGACAGGAATTTAATGGAAAGTATTAGGACTTGGGTTAAACAGATGTTGGATGAGCTTGAAAGAAAAATGACAGAAAATTTGGATTTAAAAGAGATGATTAAAATATCAGCTGATTACACGAATTTTAAGGAAATAGACGAAAAAATATCTGAGTATTTTAATTTACTAGACGAAAAGGAACTCTGGAAAGAAGAGCCTGGTAGCGAAGCCGAAATCGAAAAAATAGACCGCCAGTTAGAAAAGTTAGCTAACGAGATACTTGCCCAACTTCTACCAGAGGATGAATTCAGAGATAGAAACGTATTCTTAGAAATTCGTGCTGGTACTGGTGGCGAAGAAGCAGCACTTTTCGCAGGAGATTTGTTGAGAATGTATTTACGATATGCCGAATCGAAAGGTTGGGAAACAGAGATTCTTGATGAAAGTAAGTCTGACCTGGGTGGATACAAGGAGGTCGTTGTGAGGATAAAAGGTAAAAATAGCGGTACCTATATGAAGTATGAAAGAGGGGTTCATCGAGTCCAGAGGGTTCCAGTTACAGAATCTGGAGGACGGATACATACATCAACTGCAACTGTAGCTGTTTTGCCCGAAATCAAGGATATAGACATATACATTGACCCCAAAGACTTAAGAATTGATACATATCGGGCATCAGGTGCTGGGGGACAATATGTAAACAAAACAGAATCGGCAGTTAGAATCACGCACTTACCTACAGGAATTGTAGTTACCTGTCAATCTGAGAGATCCCAACATCAAAACAAAGAAAAGGCAATGATGGTTCTTCGCTCAAAGTTGTATGAACTTGCACGTCGAGAACAAGAAGAAAAGATCTCGTCCCAACGAAAAAACCAAATAGGTAGTGGTGAAAGGAGCGAAAAGATTCGAACTTACAATTTCCCGCAAAACAGGGTGACAGACCACAGAATAAACTTGACAATATATAATCTTCAAGCAGTTCTTGACGGAAACCTTGATTTAATAATACCAAAACTTATGCAGTATGACATTGAACAACAGCTCAAAGAACTTGGAATTCTGCAAACAGTGGAGGGATAAAAATGTTGCATGTTGTTGAACACCCGTTAATAAAACACAAGCTCACGATAATGCGCAAAAAGGAGACTGGACCCAAAGAATTTAGAGAATTGCTAAGAGAGATTACTCTTTTGATAACATACGAAGCGACCAGACACATTGAAGTTTACGAGATAGAGGTAGAAACGCCTTTAGAAAAGACGAAGGGTTACTACATAAACGACAAAGATATTGTTATAATTCCCATACTAAGGGCAGGACTTGGAATGGTTGACGGAATTCTTGAATTGCTCCCGAATGCATCGGTTGGTCACATTGGTATCTACAGAGATCCAGTAACACTCAAAGCAGTTGATTATTATTTTAAGACCCCGAAATTACATGATAAGAGTGAAATCTTCATCCTGGACCCGATGCTTGCAACAGGAGTTTCCGCAATCGATGCCATTGGAAAGGTCAAAGAACTTGGTGGCAAGAGAATAACCTTCATATCACTTATAGCCTCACCAGAAGGAGTCAAAGCGTTGGAAGAAGCACATCCAGATGTAGATATTTACGCAGCTTCCTTGGATAGAGAATTGAATGACCACGGTTACATCCTCCCAGGACTCGGTGACGCAGGTGATAGACTTTTCAGAACAAAGTAGCGATTTTTATCAAGACTTAATTATTTTTGATTTGCAGGAGGTGGCTAGTAGTTGAACGAAGGTATCAGCATGAAACAACTTGAAGAAATGACAATGAAAGAGTTGTATGAATTAGCAAGAAAATACGATATTCCAAGATATACCAGTATGAGGAAACAAGATTTAATATTCGAAATTCTCGAGGCTAAAGCAAAGGCTGAAGGATACTTTTTTGGGGAAGGTGTTCTTGAAATAGCTCCCGATGGTTATGGCTTTTTGAGAAGTTTGGAAACGATGCTCTCAGGACCAAAAGACATATATGTTTCACAATCGCAAATTCGCAAATTCAATTTGAATACTGGAGACATTGTTTCTGGTGTTATCCGCCCTCCAAAAGAGGGAGAACGTTTCAACGCAATGATTAAGATTGAAGCAATAAATTATAAACCACCAGAATTTGCCAACGAACGTGTCAATTTTGAAAACCTTACTCCAGATTATCCAAAAGAACGATACATACTTGAAACCAAACCTGATGTATTTTCCACAAGGCTTATAGATTTATTTGCTCCAATAGGAAAAGGACAACGAGGTATGATCGTTGCACCACCAAAAGCTGGAAAAACAACAATTCTTAAAGAGATTGCAAATGGGATTGCGGAAAATCATCCAGATACGTTCAGAATAGTTTTGCTAATTGATGAAAGACCAGAAGAGGTAACCGATATTAAAGAATCTGTTGATGCAAAAGTAATTGCCGCTCCCTTTGATATGCCATCTGAAAAGCAGATAAAAATAGCCGAATTAACATTAGAAATGTGTAAGCGTCTTGTGGAGTACGGTAATCATGTTGTTGTGCTTTTGGATAGTTTAACAAGGCTTGCAAGAGTCTACAACGTAACGGTACCACCAAGTGGAAAATTACTAACAGGTGGTGTTGACCCTGCCGCACTTCACAAACCAAAGCAGTTCTTCGGAGCTGCCCGTAACACTCGCGAGGGCGGAAGTTTGACCATAATAGCAACCGCACTTGTTGAAACTGGTTCAAAGATGGACGAAGTGATATTTGAAGAATTCAAGGGAACTGGTAATATGGAACTGGTTTTATCAAGGCAACTCGCAAACAAAAGAATATTCCCAGCAATTAACATCACACTTTCTGGAACAAGGAGAGAGGAACTACTCATTGACCAGTCCAACCTTAAGAAAATCTGGTTACTGAGACGTATGCTTGATTCTATGAGTGAAGAAGAAGGTCTGAAATTACTTCTTAATAAGCTCAAAGATACGAAAACAAATGCAGAATTCCTTGCACTGATAGATGCTCAAAAAAGTGTTTAGACGTATTGAATGATGTGAGAGGTGCATTAATGTTTTTTGAACGCTCCAACTTACTGCGGAAGCAAACTAATGGAAGGTTTTTGTTTTTTTTAGTCATGTTTTTGATATTTTTGAGTCATGTGACCCTACTATTAGCAGTTTCACAGAGGGCGATAGAATATTATTCTGCCGCGGAGCTCTCTTACAAATCCGGTGACTATTCCACTGCCTTGAAGAATTACGAGTTGGCACTCTCAACCGACCCTACAATAGAAGGATACGACCCACAGATAAAGTTTAAAATGGGAATATCTGCTTATATGATAGGCGATTATGATAAAGCTAGAAGTTACCTCGCTGGTTACGACAACGATTTTGTCACAGCACTGCTTGATTCTATAAGTCAGCGAAAAGCTCAGGATGAATGGAAAAAATGGATATCAACATACAAGCCAACTACAGTAGAGGAAGCTACACAGTTAGTCTCACAAGTGCAGAAAGAATCTAAAACCAACCTTTTACCTGTCCTTCTTATTTTCGTAATAACATTTGCTGTTCTTTTGGTTGCAGAGTTTAGAATTTACAAAGCTAGAAGGATGGTAATTGAACTTCCTAAAAAACCTGCCGAAGCTACTTTGTCATCTTCAACCGGCGGTCAAACTGTTTCTGAAACTCTTGTAGAGACTTCTGAAAAATCGGTTTCAGAGGAATTCGAGCTTATACCAAAAGAAGCAAGGATTGTTGATTTTGAACAGCTGTTGCAGAGTGAAATTGATGTTTTCAAAGATATCTTCGAACAGATACCTCAAAAAGAAAAAACGGAGCAAAAACCAGCAGAAGCTAAAGGTGTAAAAGAATTAGAAAAGGAACCTCTTGTTGGGGCTGCTGAGAAAGAAGTTGAAAGAGAGAAAGTCGTGGAGGAAATACTGGGCGAAACTAAAGAACTAATCGAAGACCTAGGGAAAGAAATAGTTACACAACCGCAAGAAGAGAAGTTCCAAGTAGAACAAATAGAGATGGAAAGTATTGAAGCAGGACTTTTAAGTAGATTGAGGGCTCAAAGAGATAACTGGGTTGAAGAGAGCCAGTCCTCCGCGGAATTCTACGAGGAGATGCAAAAAGAATTCTCAGAATTCGACACTTTGGAAAAAATAACAGAAGAAGAAACAAAGATATTAGTCGAAAAACTCATTAAACTTAGGCAAGGTGAGAATAATTGAGTGGAATAGTTTTACTTTTGTATGCATTAGCTTACGCTTACATAATCTTTTTGCCACACGTTTCTTCGGTAACAACGTTTTTATTTGGCTTAACGTCTGTCTTAGTTGTTGGTGATTTTGATTTTTCTCGGCTCTCGGTGATTGTTGACTTTAATACCCTGTTTATCCTTCTTGGGATGATGACATTGGTTGCCATTTTGAAAGAGAATGGCGTTTTTGTTGAAATTTCTAAAATAATCCTGAAAGCCAGCAGGGGAAGGGTTTACGTAACTATATTCTTCATATACATCGCTATATTCTTTCTGTCGAGTTTCTTGGATAATGTCACTACCATTTTGATTTTTATTCCTATACTTTTCTATATTTCCGATGTGCTCCGAATAGATTCTAAAATGCTCCTTATAAATGCTGTGCTTTTCTCCAACCTTGGTGGGATGACAACAGCCATAGGTGACCCTCCAAATATAATTATTTATAGTGTGTCCCGTTTGAGTTTCATTTCTTTTATAACCCACCTAATGCCTGTTGGTGCGACACTGCTACTTGTACAATTTGTATTCTTAGGGAAAAAGCTCCGTGCGGAAGGGGTAAATATAAGATTTGAATCAAATGTGGATGATGATAATTCAAAAAACCTTACATGGCGATATTACCTGCTGTCGTTTCTTCTTGTTGCTATTTTGATGGTTTTCCATGAAGAACTCGGTATTGAACTGGGTACAATAACGATGATGGGAGCAATGATTATTTTGTTTATTGAGGGTAGAGATTTTCAATCAATTGTAAAAGAAATTGACTGGGATACTTTAATACTCATAACAGGTTTGTACTTTTTGAATTTTTCAATAGAACACCTTAGTCTTTATGAACCTTTTGTTTCGGTACTTTCCAAAATAAACAATCCATATTTGCTTATCCTGTTTGTTTTGTGGTCTTCAATCATATTGACAGGCTTTTTAAGTGCCTTGCCAGTTACCCTTGTGTATTTGATTATCATAAAAAAACTAATCCTCACAGGTGCACCAATTACATTATACTGGGCGCTTGCTATTGGGGTCGGTATCGGTGGAAATTTGACACCAATAGCATCGATGTGTAATATTGTTGGTAACAATCTTTTCAAAAACTTAAAGAACGAACAATTAACTTTTCTGGAGTTTACAAAGAACATGTCAAAACCAGTTTTGCTTAGCGGTATAATCTCAAGCGTATTCTTGTTGATATTTTATCGCATAGGGTTTTGAGGTTGCACTTTTATGGAGGTGAAGCAATTGAAATTAATTGTGGCCTTGACATTTACATTAGTTCTATACTTTGTCATTACTGGTAAACTCAACAAAACCGTTGCTGCCATGGTAGGGGGATTAACATTATTAGCTATAAGAGTTTTTCCTGACCCGTATGAAGGTTTAAAGGAATCTATAGATATCAACACCTTACTCTTCCTCATAGGCATGATGGTATTTGTACGCGTAATGGAAACATCGGGAATATTTGAATACATAGCTATTAAGACTGTTAAGATTGCAGGTACAAGCTTGCCAAAATTGTTTTTCGCTATGACATTTGTTGTTGCTTTTATCTCGGCTTTTATCGATAACGTAACAACGATTTTGATATTCGTGCCTGTTACATTTGCAATCAGTGATATTTTGAACATAGACCCGGCCCCTTTTGTCCTTGGCGAGATATTTGCATCTAATATCGGTGGGACAATGACTCCAATAGGTGATCCACCGAACATATTAATTACTTCCGCAGCAAAAATTCCATTCACCGAGTTCATAAAATATATGATTCCTGTAAATTTAGTTATATTGCTTTTAGCTGATCTTTCATTGCTCGTTATTTTCAGAAAGGAATTCAATGAGCAATTTTCAAGGGAATTTCTAAATGGATTTGATGAATCAAAGGTTGTTAAAAGCAGAAAACAATTCGTAATAGCCTCTGGATTCATGCTTTTCATAATCTTTTTGTTCTTGCTACAGAAACCATTAAAGCTTGAAAGTTCCATTATAGGTTTGATTGCCGGATTTTTCGGTTTGTTAATATTTGAACCCCAAGAGATTACCCCATTTTTGGAAAAGGTGGAGTGGGAAGTTATATTCTTCTTCCTTGGCCTTTTCATAATAACGGGTGCCATGGAAAAAGTCGGGATAATGAAAGATATAGCAGACCTCCTTGTTAAGATATCATCAGGTTCTATGGTCACCCTGGCTTCCGTTATAGTGTGGGCATCTGGAATTCTTTCCGGAATTGTAGACAACATTCCATTTGCTGCAACAATGATTCCTGTGATAAAAGGTTTACCAACAATTAGTCCCCAATTTTCCAACATAACCCCGCTTTGGTACTCGTTGGCTTTGGGAGCTTGTTTAGGTGGTAATCTTACACCTGTCGGTGCATCGGCAAATGTTGTTGGACTAACGCTCATGAAAAAGTACAAAGGGAAAGAGATAACATTTCGTAGTTTTGTTAAATATTCTTTTGTAGTTGTTTTCATAAGTTTGGTAGTGTCGAATGTCTATTCATTAATACTCCTCAAAATTCTTTAAACACATATGGTGAGTGTGGGTATAGGTATGCAAGGTATGCTTGGTCTTTCAAGTTTATTGGAACCAAAGACTTTAGAAGAAGCTGAACAGATACAAAAAGAGTTATTAAAAAAACTCGTTTTGCTTCCTCTTGATTTTTCTAAGACATCTTTAATTGCAGGTGTTGATGTTAGCTATGTTAACGATCAGGCATTAGGAATCGTCGTTGTGATAAGTAAAAACTTTGAAGTTATCGAAGTAGTGCATGAAAGAGTTAAAGTTACCTTTCCGTACATTCCGGGGTTCCTTGCCTTTCGAGAGGCACCTGTTATTCTAAAATGTTTTGAAAAGCTTAAAAACACTCCAGATGTTGTCTTGTTCGATGGTCAAGGAATTGCACACCCTCGCAGACTTGGAATAGCGTCACATGTTGGTATACTCTTGGATATCCCTACAATCGGAGTAGCAAAGACGATACTATATGGGAAGTGCGAAAGACCATCCGTTGTCGGACAGGCTACTGAGTTAAGGGATAAAAGCGGAGAGGTCATCGGCTTTTGTTATCTTTCAAAGAAAAATACAAAACCAATAGTCATTTCTCCAGGGTACAAAACGAATTTAGAAAGTTCCCTCCACATTGTTAAATCCCTCCTGAACGGTTTTAAACTGCCCGAACCTGTAAGACTAGCCCACTACTATTCACAAAAACTGAAAACGTGATTTTCTAAGCTATGACAACATATCAAACGTTCCACGAAGGTTTCTAAGGATTTTTTAAGCTTACAATAATAAAATTACTGGTGCCGAGTGAGTGAACTACTATCAACTCTTAAAAAGGGAGGTGTGGTTATGAGAAGAGTATTACCGTTGCTCTTCGTTTTGCTTCTATCACTTGTAGTATTCTCAGCTACTCAACCGCAGATGAAAGGTTTTATAAACAACTTCATTTTAGAAAAAGAGCCTTTTGAAATTACAGGAACGGTTAAGGAAGTTGTATACAGACCTGGAGGGTTTGGATATTTGGTTTTGACAACAGAGGCGACAGAGGTTAAAGTGCCTGTTGCCGGCAAACTTTCATTAGTGGTAAAACCTGAGGAAAAAGTAACTATCAAAGGGTCAAAGATTACAGTTTTCATACCTACCAGTCTGGAAGTAAAAGGTTACCGACTGGTTTTCAGAAATAAAGTTCCAAAAGATGCTCAACTAACAGATTTTGAAGCCAAAATCAAGAAAATCGAAATTGGTAAAAACTATGCAAACATTGTAATCCTCGACAAGAACAACAAAGAGTACAAATTCCCGGTTGGTTTAGTCCCGTTCTGGAGGAATTTAAAAGAAGGCGATGAAGTTAACATCTCGGGTTTCAAAAGAACATTTGAAATCAAAGAAAGCATAACCGTTGATGGAAAGACATACACATTACCAGCTAAAGAATTTTTGACGAATCTTAGTCAACGCTCTAACATGTTTAAGCAAAGATTCATGCCGAGACTTTTCAAACATAGGCTCTAATGATGGAAAAAACAAAAGCCAGGCTTCATGCCTGGCTTTTTCATGGTTTTGTTTTTATATTTTAAATTATTCTCTACTTCCTAGTTCTCTATCAAGCATATATAAACCGGTTGGACTGTCTTGGAGCTTTTTAATTTTTCTTACTATCAAGTCCGTTTGAGCCTCTTCTTCAACCTGCTCTTCTATAAACCATGCAAGGAACTGTTCGGTAGCGTAATCTTTCTCTTTCCTTGCGATTTCCAGTATATTGTTGATGCTCTTTGTTATGGATTTTTCATGTTCATACGCCGCTTCAAATGCTTCTAACGGGCTTTTCCAAGTGCTCTTAGGTTTTTCCAGAGCAGGAAGTTCAACCCTTGACCCGCGTTCATAAAGAAAATCATAAATTTTCATCGCGTGTCCCAATTCTTCCTTAGCCTGTATTTTCATCCATTTTGCAAAGCCTGGCAAATCTATAGAATCAAAGTATGTTGCCATTGAAAGATATAAATATGCTGAGAATATCTCTTTACCTACCTGCTCATTTAAAGCTTTGAATACCTTTTCGCTCATGCTAAATCCCTCCTTTTCATAATTTTTAAAGTACCTTTTCAATCTCATCGTACGGTGGTTCAATTCTTGGATCTTCTGTAACCCATGCATAAATTACTTGACCATTTTCAACAATGAAAACGGCCCTCTTAGCCACTGTGTAATTTGGAATGCCAACGAAGTTCTCGTGCACCCCACCGTATTGCCGAGCAACAATGCCTCCAAAATCTGAGAGCAATCTAAAGTTGAGTCTGTTTTTCTCAGCAAATGCTTTGTTAGCAAATGGGGTGTCAACACTGATTCCAAGCACAGTTGCGTTTAAATTGTTGAATTTTGCTAGCATGTCTCGGAAAGTACAAAGTTCTTTTTCGCAGACACTTGTAAATGCACCGGGATAAAAGACTAAAACTACTTTACCTTGAATCTCTGAAAGCTTTACTTTCTGAAGATTAGTATCAAACAATTCAAAGTCTGGAGCTGATGAACCTTTTTGAAGCATAAACTCAACCTCCTAATATAAAAATTTGTATTACCTAACATATTATACCAAATATAAGTTTGTAGGTCAACCAACTTTGAAAACAAAATTGTTGGCAAGATTCAGTTTATAAATCAAAAGAATTATTGAGTTTGCCAAAGAAAATTACGATAATCTCTCTTTCCCCACTTTAAGCCACTGAAAACTTCAAAGTAACAATTGCAACTTTTTTGAAATGTGTGGTATAATATACCTGAACCCACTGTGCGGGTTAATAGTCTCTCATCACATCCTTTTGAAGGGGGGATTTTTGTGAAAAAGGTACTGGTAGCATTCTTAAGCGTTCTTCTAACGGCAGTTCTCCTTGCATTTGATCCCACGGTCTACGTATCGGCAACCATAGGTGAACCAGACACACTTGACCCACATCTGGCTTATGACACAGCAAGTGGTGAGGTTATTTACAACGTCTACGAAAACCTTATTCAGTACAAAGGCAGAAGCGTTAGTGAATTCGAACCAAGGTTAGCAACAGAAGTTCCAACGGTTAAGAACGGTCTTATCAAAGATGGTGGTAAGACATACATCTTCCCAATAAGGAAAGGGGTAAAATTCCACAACGGAAACCCATTGACACCAGAAGATGTTGAATACTCATTTGAACGCGGTCTACTCTACGACCCAGAAGGCGGTCCAATGTGGATGCTCTGGTATGCAATCTTTGGAACACACTCAAGAGACGAAGCACTTGAAGAATTTGTTGGGAAACCAGTTGATGAAATATTCGATAAAAGCGGAGAGCCAAAACCAGAATACAAACAAAAACTGATAGACTTCTACAAACAAGTTGTCGACCCAGCAATAGAAGTCGATGGAGATAACGTTGTTATTAAGCTTAAGAGACCATACGGTCCATTCCTCAACATCATTGCACAAAGTGCAAACTGGGCAGCAATCCTTGACAAAGAAACATGTGTCAAACTTGGCCTTTGGGATGGAAAACCAGATACATGGTGGAAATACAAGGACATGGAAAAAGAAAAATCTCCACTCTATGCATGGGCAATGGGTACTGGACCTTTCAAATTTGTGGAGTGGGACAGAAAACAACAAAAAGTCACACTCGTTGCTAATGAAAACTACTGGAGAGAACCTCCAAAACTAAAGAAAGTAATAATCTGGGGTATTGACGAATGGTCAACAAGAAAAGCAATGCTTGAGAAAGGTGACGCAGATTCTATAGCTGTTGTTCTTGAATACCTCGACCAACTCAGAGGTAACAAGGATATTCAGATTATCGAAAATATTCCAACGCTCTCTGTGACAGTTGTTGGTTTCAACTGGTCCATCAACCCGTCAAGCAAGTATGTTGGAAGTGGAAAACTGGATGGTAACGGAATACCTCTTGACTTCTTCAGCGATGTGTATGCCAGAAAAGCAGTTGCAGCTGCTATTAACTACGACGCACTCATCAGGGATGTTCTAAAAGGTTTCGGTAAGAGAATTCCAACAGCGTTGCCAGAAGGATTACTTGGATTTGATCCTTCTCTGCCACTTTACAAATTTAATTTGAACGAAGTCCGTGCAAATCTCCAGAAAGCATGGAAAGGAGAAGTGTTGAAGAAGGGAATCAAGTTCAGCGTTGCATACAACCAGGGTAACGTTGCAAGACAAAGAATTGCAGAAATGATAAAGATGTACATGGAAATGGCAGCACCTGGAAAAGTTAAGATAGACGTTCAACCACTCCAGTGGCCAACTTTCCTTGATGCAACGAAACGCGGAGAACTTCCAGTGTTTATACTTGGTTGGCTTGCTGACTTCCCAGACCCAGACAACTTCATATTCACCTATTACCACAGCAAGGGTGACTACTCGACCAGGCAAGGTAAGAAGTTCCAGGAATTCGTAAGCACTCCAAGGAAAGAACTTGGCGGTAAGAGCCTTGACGAGCTCATTGAACAAGCTGCAGCTGAAAGCGACCCAGCGGTTAGGGCAAAACTTTACTTGCAGATTCAAAAGTTCGTTGTTGACAACTGTATAAGTGTTCCAGTTTATCAACCAGTTGGTGTTCGTGTCCAAAGAACATGGGTAAAAGGTTGGTATGATAACCCAATGAGACCTGGTAACGACTTCTACATACTTTACAAGCAGAAGTAAAACATTAGCATCTTAAAATGGTGTGAAAGGGTCGCCTTGTAAGGCGACCCTTTCGTTTTTATTTAGATTATCTTAGCTCTTTTGCCTTGGTAAGTATCTCTTTCTATCAATCGCTTTTCTATCAAATTAACAATCTCGGTTTTAGTCCTTCCCCAATTTCCAAAAAGCGTACCGGTTAAGGGTGGATCTGCGACAAGTCTATGAATAACTATCCGCGGTGATAGATTCTCAAGGAAAGTAACTGCTCGCTCCACGTATTCTTCAAGAGTTCCTAACTGTAATTTTCCTGCTTTGAACATCTCACCAAAAATGGAGCCTTCAACAACATACAACGAATGAAGTTTCACCCCATCCACTCCAAGTGCGGAAATTATCTTTGCACTTTCTACAACATCTAATGTATTATCTCCCGGCAAATTCAAAATTACGTGCGATACAACTTCGAATCCATATCTTTTTAGAAGGTTGACAGCATAAATGTATTCTCCCAGTGTATGACCTCTATTTATCTTAACCAGAGTATGATAATTTGCCGTTTGTAACCCTACATCAAAAGAAACCTGAATACAGTAGCCTTTCCTTATCTCATCAACCATCTTTAATATCTCTTCGTTTATGCAGTCTGGTCTTGTTGCAATATCAAGTTGAACGACATCTTCGTCTATTGCCTCTGTATAGGTTCGCCTCAAGACGTCTAAGGGAGCATAAGTGTTTGTATAGTTTTGGAAATACGCAATGAATTTTCTAATACCTTTTTTTCGGTACTTCTCCTTCATTTTCTCTAACTGCTCTTTAACACTTAATCCTGCAAAAGTGCTGAAACCACTGCCTGTTTCATCACAGAAAAAACAACCTGGTCTGCCATTTTCTCTATTTGGACATGTGAAACCTGCATTAAGCGGTAATCTTTGAACCTTTTCTCCAAATTTCTTCTTCAATTCAACACTTAGCTTTCTATACCTGTAACCATCTTCGAGAAAGTCGAAAATTTTTTCAGCACCTCCTCAACGTCAACCGTTGGATATGAGCCGTTAATATAGACGAACCTACCATTTACCATCGTTGCAAAAACTCTATCCGTGTAAGCGTGAATGAGGTTCTTCAAAAAGTTATCGATGGGTTGTAACTGGATGTGTGAGGCTTCGAAAATCGCAAAATCGGCAGGGTTTCCCACTTCGATTGTTCCACCGGTTAAACGGAGCGCTGAATAACCGTTCTTTGTTATAGCATTAAATGCCTCTTCGACTTTGAAATTCTCAGGTGAATAACTCTTCTGAGCTAATACAGAGAAGCGCAAATCAAGGAGCAAATTTTGTGAGTTATTACTTGCAGGTCCATCTGTTCCAATTGTAATTTTGATTCCATTTTTGAGCATCTCGG
Organism: Fervidobacterium sp.; assembly: GCF_059913585.1. NCBI lineage: Bacteria > Thermotogati > Thermotogota > Thermotogae > Thermotogales > Fervidobacteriaceae > Fervidobacterium > Fervidobacterium sp. The sequence goes on along the minus strand of NZ_DBOLZL010000022.1, from coordinate 109,610 downwards.
TGACAGGTGGTATTCCATTCCCAAGTTTCATATTGCTTACTGTGTTTATTGACGGATATGAGCCCTCAAGCAAAGGTATATCGTCACGTTTTAACTGTGTGCAATGAACAGGAATGAAGTGCACTTCGTTGAACCCTATGTCCATGATTTCCTTTGGAGTATACATTTCGTATTCCCATGCATTTTCAAAAAAATGCATTGTTACTGGAATATCCTCAGTTTTTGCGATATCTACAATCTTTGAAAGATAACTTTTAGAACAGCTGTAAGGAGCATGTGGACCAAGCCCTATGTAGATTCTATCTTCATATCCATTCCACTTTCTGAATAACTTCAAATTCTCTTCAAGTCTACCATTCTCATCTCCGCCAACGTCAACGAGTCCTCTTGCCAGTAATGCCTTCAAACCAAAATCTGCCACGGCTTTTGCCACCATATCTTCATGGAAATACATGTCGCAAAAGGCAACAACACCGTGAGACGCCATTTCCATCATAGAGACAAGGGAACCGTAGTAAACGGCTTCAGGCGTGAGTTTTTCTTCAGCAGGTAGTATTTTACCAAAGAGCCATTCCTTGAACGGAAGGTCTTCCGCATATCCTCTGAGTAAGGACATAGCTACATGGGTATGAGTATTAACAAAACCAGGTGTAACTATCTTCCCTGTTAGGTCTATAATATCTTCATTATCTAATGGGACCAAGGTTTCAGATATTTCTTTTATTATTCCGTTTTCTATCCTGATATCACACTTTCTAAGTTCTAATCCAATAAGTGCTTTCCCGTTCTTCAAAAGCATTAAAAAACAACCCTTTCTGCATCAATCCATAGGTGCTCTAAATCGTAGAACTCTCGCGCACTTTTGGTGAATATGTGTACCACAATATCGCCAGCATCGATAAGAATCCAATCGTAACCTTCTCCTCGGTCGTAATAGATAATTTCTTTACCTTTTTCATTGAAGAAGTCAACAACCTCATCTCTAAGGCTTTTCATATGTATATTACTGTTTGCCGTGCAAATGACAAAATAATCAGTTAAGAGTCTTGTTTTGCTCATGTTAAGCACAACAGGTTCAATTGCTTCTTTCTTTTCAAGTAATATAAGTAGATCTTTGATTAAGCTGATTTCACTTTTTTCTTTGCTCACCAACCCTTACGCACCTCCTATCGTTAGTTCTTCGCTTATCTTTCCATTCATTAGATAATCGCGAACATATCCGACCAAATAAAATGAACCAGTCACAAATTTAACATCTGCATCTGTTCCTTTTAGCAAGTCGACGGCCCTAATATAATCAGGTTCAAGAATGACATTTGAGTTGTATCTCTTCGCAATTTCATAAGTTTCGGCCACTTTTTCGGCCCTTTTCGAAGGGGGCTTTGTAACTATTAACAAATCGAATTTCGGAGCAATTACTTTTAGCACACCCTCTTTATCTTTGTCATCTACTATACCAAAAACTGCGGCCTTCCTTTTATCATGAAAGTATAAATCCAAATTTTCCGCGAACTTTTCAGCCGCTTGTGGATTATGAGAACCATCTAATATTACACCGTTGACCAGTTCAAATCTGCCGGGTATAAATGCTTCTTCAAAAGCTTTCTTCACAGCTTCTTCATCAATTCTGTGTGTAACTTCAAAAGCTTTTAACGCCAGTCCAACGTTGTATAGCTGGTGCTTTCCATTCAACCGAACTTTTATACCTTTGATGGTTGTATCACCGTAATAATTACAGACATTTTCGTTAAATGAGAATCGGACTGGTTCCACATAGAAATCTTTTCCGTATTCGTACACCTTAGAATTTTTCTGTGTGGCAATCTGCCTTATTACTTGTAATGCCGAATCTGCCATTAAACCAACGACGACAGGTTTTTGTTCTTTTATGATTCCGGCTTTTTCAAAGGCAATTTGCTCAACAGTGTTACCAAGAACGTTTGTATGTTCTAAAGAGACGGTGCAAATTACGGAAATTTCTGGTGTTATAACGTTCGTTGAATCAAACCTTCCACCCAATCCAACTTCAACACTTCCGTATTCTGCTTTCCTCTTTTTTGTTATGTAAAAATACATCGCCGTCATATACTCAAAGAAACTCGGAGAAAATTCTTCACCAAGTTTATCCATCTCTTCCGCATGCTTTTTAACCTCAAGTGCTGCTTCCACAAATTCTTGGTGAGTGATATTCTGTGTGTTGTAGTGGAACCGCTCGAGGATTGTCGATAGATGTGGCGAGTAAAATCCTGTTACGTTATGCCCATGGTGATATGTCAAGTATTCAAGAAAAGTTGTAACACTTCCTTTTCCATTCGACCCAGTCACATGGAAATACTTAACTCCAGAATGGGGGTTACCCATTCTGGAGAGAAGATTTTCTATTCTGAACAAACCAAGCTTCATTGTGTTGTATGGACGTGTGAAGTATAGATATTTTAGAGTGTCTAAAAATGTTTTGGAACTCATCCCTGAGCCTCCAGGTCGGAAATTATATGTTCAATTCTGTTTATCTGTTCTAAGAATGTTCTTTGCTTTTCTTTTGTTTCTTCAACGATATCCTCAGGAGCATTCTTAAGGAAGTTTTCATCTTCTAGTTTCTTTGCAAATTTTTCTAAATCTGCCCTTAGCTTTTCAACCTTTTTCTTGAGCCTCTGAACTTCTGCATTCACATCGATGAGCTCGCCAAGAGAAACGTAAGCTTCTAAGTTTAATGACACGTAAGCTGTTGCACACAGCTTTGGCCTTGACTCTGTAAAGTGAATGTTTGAAACATTGCCAAGGAATCTTATATATTCTTGTTCTTCTTCATTTAGCGCTCCTTTGATAAAGAGTTCTACTTTCGTTGATTGCGGAACGTTTACTTCGGCTCTGACGTTTCTGACACCTCTGATGAGAGCCATAATTTCTTCAAATCTCTTCTCGGCGGTTTCATCGACATATTCCTCTGTTACCTTTGGCCAGGGAGCAATAACTATTGATTCACCAGCAGTTGGAAGTTTTGTCCATAATTCCTCTGTCAAGAACGGCATGAATGGGTGCAACAGTCTTAAGCTCATATCGAGTACGTAAACAAGAACGTTTTGGACAATTCTCCTGTCTTCAGACTTGAGCCTATTTTTTACAGCCTCGATATACCAGTCGCAAAGTTCGTCCCAGAAGAAGTTATAAATCTCTCCCGCTGCTATATTGAAATCATAGTTATCAAGAGCCTCTGTCACCTTTTTAATCGTCTTCTGTAACCTTGAAAGAATCCATTTATCTGACAGCTTAAGATGTTCTTTTTGAATTTCTATCTTCTCAAAGTCATCAAGGTTCATGAAGACGAATCGAGAGGCGTTCCATATCTTGTTTGCGAACTTCTTGTATGTATCGAAGAAGCGCACATCGAGTTTTAAGTCTCTTCCTTGTGCGGCAAGGATAGCAAGCGTGAATCTCATTGGATCAGCACCGTATTCATCGATAACCTCAAGAGGATCAATTCCGTTTCCAAGAGACTTGCTCATCTTTCGACCGTATTTATCTCTTACAAGCTGGTGGATATACACCTCACTGAACGGTTTTTCCTTCATGAATTCATAGCCCATCATTATCATTCTTGCAACCCAGAAGAAGATAATGTCGAAGCCTGTGACTAAAACATCGGTTGGATAGTATCGTTTCAAATCTTCTGTCTCCTCGGGCCAGCCCATTGTACTAAATGGCCAAAGTGCCGAGCTGAACCATGTATCAAGCACATCTTCGTCCTGTTTCAGGTTTGTGCTACCACATTTTTCACAAACCTTAGGTTCATCTTCTGCAACATTGTAATGTCCACAATCTTGGCATTGCCAGACAGGAATCCTGTGTCCCCACCAAAGTTGCCTGCTTATACACCAATCTCTGATTTCATACATCCAATTTAGATAAACCTTCCTCCATCTTTCAGGGATAAACCTGACCTCATTGTTTTCAACAGCTTCTATCGCTCTCTTTGCCAAAGGTTTCATACTGACAAACCACTGGTCCATCAACCTTGGTTCTACAACCGTGTCACATCTGTAACAGTGTCCAACAGAGTGTTTAATTTTCTCGATTTTTACAAGGTATCCCTGGGCTTCTAACTCAGCAACTACTGCCTTCCTTGCTTCAGATGCGGTTAATCCTTTGAATTTACCACCATTTTCGTTTATAACAATATTTTCGTCGAATATATCAACAAACGGTAAGTTATGCCTTTGACCTATGAGATAGTCGTTTGGGTCATGCGCTGGCGTTACCTTCAGTGCACCTGTTCCAAACGATGGGTCAACGTAATTGTCGGCTATGATTGGTAATTCTCTTCCAACTAATGGCAATATCGCAGTCTTTCCAATATAGTTTCTGTATCTCTCATCCGATGGATGAACCGCAACAGCAGTATCACCAAGCATAGTTTCTGGCCTAGTGGTGGCTATCACCAAGTAATCCTCTTCATCCTTAATTGGATATCTGATGTAGTAAAGCGCTCCTTCTTCCTCGTGGTATTCTACTTCCTCATCTGAAAGCACTGTTCCGCATCTGTGACACCAATTAACTATGTACTTGCCTTTGTAAATTAAGCCCTTCTTATACAGCTCTACAAAAACCTTTCTGACTGCCTTGGACAAACCTTCATCTAACGTAAAGCGTTCGCGCGTCCAGTCAACGGACGCACCAATTGACATTATTTGCTTTTTTATCTCTTCTCTGTATTTAGTTGCCCAATCCCATACAATCTTTAAAAACTCTTCTCGAGTAAAGTCTCTACGGCTTTTGCCTTGAGTACCAAGGTATTTTTCAACCGCTGTTTGCGTTGCAATACCTGCGTGGTCTTCGCCCGGAAGCCACAGCACATCGAAACCTTGCATGCGCTTATAACGACTCAAAATATCTTGGATGGTGATATTAAGAGCATGTCCCATGTGAATTCTGCCTGTAATATTTGGCGGTGGAATAACAATAGAGTACTTCGGTCCACTTCCCTTTGGCGTAAAATAACCTCTTTCAAGCCACTTTTTGTACCACTTCATCTCAATATTTGTTGGGTCATATCGCGTTCCTATCTCCATCTTTGACACCTCCGATAGTACTTATTTCTATGTCACAATCTATTTGTATTCTCTCTGGACCATAAGTTAACAGAAGGTAATGCAAAGAGTCCTTTATTCTATTGGCAATTTTATTGACCTCATTTTCTCCCACCCCATGAAGAATTATACAAAAATCGTTCCCCTCAAGTTTGCAAACGAAATCTTTGGGTAACCTCACGCTGTGTTTTATAACGGAGGAGACTCTAGAAAGAACAAAATTTCGTAAATCTTCACTGCTGACTTGAAATTTTAGTTTGATGTGCAAAACATAGAATTGTTCACTACTTCGTCCAAGTTCTTCAACTACTCTTTTTACGAACTCCTGATTTGGAAGTCTTGTAATTGGGTCTACCCATTCACCTGTTAATAACTTGTGAAAACCTATCATATGAACTCCTCCCACTTTCCTGTTTAAATTATTTTACCACATATCTTATATTGTGAGAATATAGCATGTGTGATAGAATAAATAGCGATATTCGAATTGTTCGCATGACAAACTTTTAAAAAACCAAAAGTAATAAACAAAGAACTGGAAAGAAAGGAGAGCAAAACGGGTATGGCGTTGAGTTTAATGTCAGTGCTTTCAGTACTCTCCCACTTCTTATTAGATTTTTACGTCTCTTTTTTCACTCCCTTGGGACCTTTCATAATTCAGAAATTTCCTATAGAAATTCGTATACTCACTTCCTTCTTGGCATTATCAGCAGCGATAGCTAGTCTTTTGCAAGTTTTCTTTGGTTTCTTTTTCGATAGAGTCAAATACACCAAGAGCTTGCTTTTTACAATGTACGTTTTGGAAGCGATAGGTATTTCACTGATAGGTATTTCCACAAACTTTTGGATGTTTATATCCGCGGTTTTTATTGTTAGAATTGCAAACTCTGCTTTTCATCCTTTAGGTGCTTCTATGGCAGGTGAGGTCGGTGGTCGAAGTGTAGCATTTTTCTCTATTGCTGGAACGCTCGGAGCTGCACTCGGACCTGTTTTCATATCATTTTACGTATCGTATTTTCCGATGCAATCACTTTGGATAGTTGCACTGCCGGCATTTATTTTAGCTGGTTTCATACTCAGACTCAACATTCCAAACAGGACTGTTCACAACGTAAAATTTGATTTAAGAGAGGTTTCAAAGCTACTGCCTATACTTTTAGTTGTTACAGTTCGTAGTTTCCTCATGTCCGTTGTTCACGCTTACACACCGATATATGTTACAAAAATACGCTCGTATTCAATTTCCCTCTCAGGTTTGTTAATAACAAGTGGAATGATAGCAGGTGTCTTTGCAAATTACTTAGGAGTTGTCTTAATGGAAAAAATAGGTGCAAAGAAACAAGATTTGGTAGCATTCGTGGGTATGGGGTTAGCGATATTTTGGCTAATATACAGTAAGAGTGTTATACCAATCTTTGTTTCATTTGTTCTTTTTGACTTTTTCGGATTCTTGCTTATGTCTGCAAACGTTGTCCAAGCGCAGAAAATATTGCCGAACAGAAAAGCATTAGCATCGTCTGTTGCTATGGGTTTTGCATGGTCACTGGGGGATTTCATAGCAACTGGCTACAATTCTGTATTTGGTAACAATGTGGTTTTGTCACTTGGGCTCGCCATACCGGTGGCTTTTGTAGCTTCAATATATTTCGGACTCGTCCAAAAATTTGATACAAAATAATCTGTGTGATAAAATTAGTTAAGAAGCACTTAGACACGATAAAGCAGGAGGAAGATTGGTATGACTGACAAGGACTTTTACAAGAAAAGCGAATCCACTGAGCAATTTTACACAGTTTACATAGAAAAGTACGCTTACGGAGGGTATGGTATTGGAAAACTGCCCGGTGGTAAGTTAGTTTTTGTTGAGGGGACATATCCAGGTGATTTGGCTGAAATAAAAATCGTGCAAGAAAAATCTGATGTTGCTTTTGGAGTGTTGAGAACTTTACTTGAAAAGTCAGAATTTCGCAGAACACCTAAGTGTAAGTATTACGGTGTTTGCGGTGGATGTCAGATGATGGATGTAAAGTATGAAAAACAGCTTGAGCTGAAGACTCAGGTTGTAAAAGAACAGCTGAAACGGATAGGAAAGATTGATGTGGATGTAAATCCGACTATTCCAAGTGATTTAGAGTTCGGATACAGGAACAAAATGGAATTTGCGTTTTCTTACAGCAATACCGAAGGAGTCATACTGGGATTGAAAATAAGAAATAGCAACAAGGTAATAAATATCAACGAATGTCCCATTTCGCCTTCTTCGTTTAACAAGGTGCTCGAAGTCACACCTGAGATTGTTGAAATGAGCAAAGCTAAGATTTACAATCCAAGAACTGGCTCTGGTATGCTCAAGCATTTAGTTATGAGGTATTCCCATTCAAATAATCAAACGATGGCAATATTTGTGACACGAACTGAAAGATTTGATGAAGCTAAGTTTATACGTGCAGAATTGCTTCGAAGAGTTCCACAAGTAAACTCGATTATCCATGTTATGAACTCTTCCGACAGAGTTGTTTTAAGAGGACCGTATAAAACGCTTTATGGTTCAGGTGTTTTGGAAGTAGAGATGGATTATGAAAAATTCCAGATTCCACCAACCGCTTTCTTCCAAAACAATTACCATACAGCGTCTAAGATGATAGAGTACGTCACTAAGCAACTTGACCTAAAAGGAAATGAAAAGGTTTTAGATTTATACGCTGGAGTAGGAACGTTTACGATGAGGTTAGCGATGCTTTCCAAGTATGTTGTTGCTGTTGAAAGTTCGCATATTGCAGTCAAAGCTGGAAGAGCAAATGCCAATATAAACAATTTAAGAAATGTGAAATATGAAGAAATGGATGTTGAAGAATTCATCCGTTCCTACGATGACAAAGCAGACGTAATTGTGCTTGACCCACCAAGAGGAGGCGCTGGGAAGTCCGTATGTGAACATATAATAAGACTCAAACCTGTGAAAATCGCATATATTTCCTGCGATCCGTCGACACTTGCAAGAGATTTGGCTATTTTGAAAGAACACTACAACATACTATCTGTTCAACCATTTGACATGTTCCCTCAAACGTATCATGTTGAGACTGTTGTACTGATGGAAAGGAAAGAATAGCGTTTTTAAAAAGGATTTAAAAATTTTTATGTACTTGAAGTGAAAAGCAGAAAAACTACAAGCTAAACTCCTGTGTTCTTCATCTTCATGAAGAAAAAATATATGCGTTCATTCAAGCAAGCCTTTTAAACGGCTTGCTTTTTTATTTCAAATTACATATAACTGATACTAAAGTGTTATAATAGTAACGAACTCTTTATTTGAGGAGTGAGTAATTATGAATCAAAAACTTACAATATATGCGAGTAAAATTGCGACTAAAGCATTTGATGATTTTCAAAAGAATTATGGGAACTATCTTAAACGTTACTCGCAAGAAGACATTAGAAAATGCCAAGAGGATTTCGAGTATCATACACTTTTTTTACTAAGCTCAATTTCGCTTAATTCAGAGGCACTTTTTCTTGATTATTGCAAATGGTTTAGAGAGTTGTCTTTGAGTTTAGGAATTCCTATAGAAAGCGTTGTGGAAAGTTTTAATTTGATAGTCAAAGCAACACAAGAAATCATTGGAGGAGAAGTAGGAAAAGTTGCTGAAAGGTACGTAGAACTTGGTATCAAAGAATTAAAAAAAGCAAGTGAATCGCAGGAAACTTATTTCAATCCTTTAAAGAATTACCTTGAAGAATACATTAACCTTATCTTTTCTGGCAAACGCAATGAAGCTTTCAAAATGATACTGAATCTTATCTCTAGTGGTACTGAGATAAGAGATATATATAACTTCATCTTTCGTGAAGCTCTCTATAAAGTCGGACTTCTATGGCAATTTGGTAAGATTACAGTCGTTCATGAACATTTTTTCACAGCTTCCACACAACTAATCATGTCTCAGCTGTATCCTTATATCTTTTCAAAAGCTGTACCAAGAAATGGAATTGTTGTTGTCGGAGCATGTGTTAGTGGAGAACTTCACGAAATAGGTTTGAGAATGGTCTGTGATTTACTCGAATTGGAAGGTTTTGACACACATTATTTGGGAGCAAATACACCAGCAAGTGGGATTATTGAATATGCATACGAAAAGAACGCGAAAGCAATTTTGCTCTCAGCTACAATTACATTTCACCTTGAAAAACTTAAGGAAATGATTGAAGAAATCAGAAGTGATCCGAGAATGAAAGATGTTAAGATAATTGTTGGCGGAAGACCTTTTACTATCGACAAGGAACTTTATAAAACTGTTGGCGCGGATGCAACAGCTTCAGATGTTTCGGAGTTAAAAAATCTCTTATTATGTTAATTCTTTTTTTGGAGGATATGTTATGAATGCTAAATCTAAGAGCGCTTTTATCATAGACATAGATACAAACATATTGGATGTCATTTACGATGAACTAAGACTATTACGTTTTGTAAGAGACAATAAATTAATTTCTATTGTCGAACCTAATTCTCTCACGAGGTTTATCAAATTCCTATCGGATTTAAAGAAAAACAAGATCGAAGCGAATTGGGAGGTTAATTTTCTTGTTGATAGTGAGATTTTAGAGTTGACCCTGACCGGAATTGAATTAAGCGGAGAGAACTATCTTCTAATATTCGCACAAACGTTTGTGGAGCTTCATGAAATGCACGACGAGTTTTTGAAGATAAACAACGAACAGACAAATTATGTTCGGGAAATAATAAAGAAATACTCCAAAGATAAAAAAGTCATTCAAGAGAACGAAAAGAATTTCATAGCACTTATGGAAGAATTAACTAAGCTCAACAACGAGCTTGCAAATGTTCAAAGAGAGCTTGTCAAAAGGACTTTGGAACTTGAAGAAGCAAATAGAAAACTCGAAGAGTTAGCACTCACAGACCCTCTAACAGGGTTGCTCAATAGGCGTTCTTTTAAAGATATTTTGATTAGGGAATACTCTAAAGCTAAAAGATTTGGGATAAGGCTCTCCATTGTATTCATGGATATTAATAACTTCAAAATTTTTAATGATACTTTTGGTCACGAATATGGCGATAAGTTATTAATTGATTTTTCAAAAATTATACTGGAAAATACTAGAGAACATGTTGATTATGTCTTTAGGTTTGGCGGGGATGAATTTTTACTTCTTCTTGTAGGTTCTGGAAAGGAGGAGGCTGAGAAAGTTATGGAAAGAATTAACGAGAAACTTCGAAAAAGGTTTGGAATAATTTCGGTAGCATATGGCATTTTAGAGGTCAATACTGAAGATAATATTGACATAGACAGATTGATCAGTAAGGCTGATCTTCTTATGTATGAAAGAAAGAAAAAAATGAAGGAAAAATAAAGCCCCTTGTTAGTTCTATTAACTAAATAAACGAAAAATTTAGACTTGATTCAATTTAATCCTTCTGATAAAATCTAAACAGGTATGATTAATTACAAAACATAATAGATGGGGAGGTATCAATATGGAAATTGTTGCGAAAATTGTCGATGGTGTATATTACGTTGGAGTGAACGACAGAGATACGCACCTATTTGAAAACATCTGGCCATTAACAAAAGGTGTTTCATACAATTCTTACCTTATTGTTGACGAGAAGACGGCACTTATAGATACCGTAAAAGTGAACAAAATGAAAGAATACATCGAAAAAATTACACAGATTCTAGATGGAAAACCCCTAGATTACCTTATTATCAACCACATGGAGCCCGACCATTCTGGTGCCATATCATCGATAGTCCATGCGTTTCCTAATGTAAAGATAGTGGGAAACAAAAAGACGTTTGAATTTATAAAGGCGATGTACCATCTTGAGGGGAATTTCCACGAAGTAAAAGACGGGGACGAAATAAACCTTGGAAGCAGGACTCTTAAATTCTACATGACCCCGATGGTCCACTGGCCTGAGACAATGATGACTTACGATACGAAAGACAAAATTCTTTTCTCTGGTGATGCGTTTGGTGGGTTTGGTTCACTTGATGGTGGGATTTTCGATGATGAAGTAGACATCGGTTACTTTGAAAACGAGATTAGAAGATATTACTCCAATATCGTTGGAAAATTCGGACCTATGGTTCAAAAAGCTTTGCAAAAACTTTCTGGTTTGGATATAAAAATTGTTTGTTCAACGCATGGACCAGTGTGGAGGACAAATCCAATGCATATCGTCAGTGCATATGACCGATGGAGTAAGTATGAGTACGAAGAAGGAGTAGTTATAGCTTATGGAACAATGTATGGAAATACTGAAAAGATGGCAGACTACGTTGCAAGAGTGTTAGCAGAAGAAGGCGTTAAAAATATTAGGGTTATGAACACTTCAACAACCCACGAATCATTCATAATTAACGAGATTTGGAGGTTCAAGGGTGTGATTCTCGGAACATGCACCTACAATAACTGGATTTTCCCGCCTATGGAGAACTTAATTATAAACCTTTCACACAAAGGCCTTCCTAACAGAGTTTTCGGAGTATTTGGAACATATGGCTGGAGCGGTGGTGGAGTAAAAGGTATCGTTGAATACATCCAAAAGAACAAATGGCAACTCGTCGGAGAACCTGTTGAGGTTCAATTCTCTCCGAAAGAAGAAGACTTCGAACGTTTGAGAAAACTTGCCATTGACATGGCAAAAGCTGTTAAGGAAGGTTAAAACTCAAAAAATAAAGCAATACAAAACCTCCGGTTAAACCGGAGGTTTTTTTACGTTCCAGTGTCCAAAGAACTGATTAAATTACTATTTTCCTTGAAATATAGTCTTTTGTTCTGGAACTAAGTTTGGTGGAATCCTTCCTTCTAAAGCATGAATAACGTTGATTGCAACCATTTCCGACATCTTATCTCTTGTTTCGTATGTTGCAGAGCCGATATGTGGTAAAAGGACCACGTTATCTAACTTTTCCAACCCCGGAGTGAGTTGAGGTTCGTTTTCATAGACATCAAAACCAGCACCGGCTATTTTCCTTTCTTTCAAAGCTTCGTACAACGCTTTTTCATCAACAACAGGTCCTCTGGCGGTGTTGATTAGTATAGCGTTTGGTTTCATCCTTGCTATCCTTTCAGCACTTATTAAATGGTAGGTTTCCTTTGTAAGTGGTGTGTGGATTGATATATAATCAGCAGTTTCTATGAGCGCGTCTAAATCTACATATTGTGCGTTATATTGTTTTTCAATATCTTCGGGTAGTCTACGTCTGTTGTAATAGATAATCTTCATTCCAAATCCGAGAGCTCTTCTTGCAACAGCTTGACCTATCCTTCCCATACCAATAATTCCCAATGTTTTCCCATACAAGTCATATCCAAGGAAAAGTTTGGGTTTCCAACCAACGAACTTTCCTTCTCTGACAAATTTGTCAGCCTCCACTATTCTTCTTGCAACAGCTAAGATAAGTGCAAAAGCAATGTCTGCAGTTGCTTCTGTCAGAACACCAGGTGTATGCGTTACGTAAATGCCTTTTCGTGTTGCTGTTTCTACGTCTATATTGTTGTAACCAACCGCATAGTTGGCTATAATCTTTACACTCTCGAGTGACTCTATAAACTCTTTGTCTATAGGGTCTCGAAGTTGTGTAATTATGGCATCGGCATTTCTTGCTCTTTCTAACATCTGCTCTTTTGTTAAGAACTCTTCCCCGTCGTATACATCAACATCGAATTTTTCTTTTAGCATGTTTATACCTTTATCCGGAATTGCGTATGTTACGAATACCTTTGCTTTGGTCATACTCATTGTTCTTTACTCACCCCACCATTTTATTTCTTGTCCTTCTATGAACACTTTTTCAACACGTGACTGAGGTAAAAATGGGTCGTTGTCCCAAATAACGATATCCGCATCTTTTCCGACTTCGAGAGAACCAACTCTGTCTTCTATTCCCAATATCTTAGCCGGATTTATAGTCAGCATCTTTAATAAATCTTCTTTCTTTGCTCCATACTTCATAGCAAGAGCAGCGTGAACATTTGCAAATTCCTGATGTATCACAGGATGGTCAACCATTATTGCTGTCAAAACTCCTTTTTCGTTGAGAATTCTTACATTTTCATACGTCAAGTCCTTGAGCTCTATTTTGCTTCTAAAATCATGGGGACCAACTACAACAGGAACATTGTGCTCAACGAGATAATCAACAACCTTATATGCTTCTGTTGCGTGTTCTATTACGATTTTAAACCCGAATTCTTTAGCTATGCGCATCGCTGTTACTATATCCTGTGCTCTGTGTGCGTGCACCCTTGCTGGGATTTCTCCCTTAAGTACGAGCTCTCCAACTTCGAGTTTTGGGTCTCTATCAAGGAAGACACCGTCTTTCTCTAATGCCCTTTTCTTCTTTTCCATGTAATCTTGGACTTTCATAAAGTAATTCCTCATAACTGCGGCTATCCCCATTCTGGTGGAAGGCATCTTCTTCATTTCTCCGTAAACACGCTTTGGATTTTCGCCTGTTGCCATTTTCAAACCAGCTGGTGATTTTACGATACAGTAATCGACAATGTGCGATTTGAACTTTATGATTGCCCCTTGACCACCAATGACATTCGCACTTCCAGGGACAATCATCACAGTTGTGAAGCCGCCATTGAGTGCCCGCTTAATTGCAACATCGTACGGATTGAACGCATCTATTGCTCGAACGTCCGGGGTTACAGGGTCAGTCATCTCATTACCATCCTGCACAAAACCTATGCCTTCTTCGAAAAGCCCTATGTGCGAGTGAGCATCAATAAAGCCCGGTAAGACATATTTTCCTGCTGCATCAATGATTTCAACGTTCTTTTCTTTCAGATTTATGGATTTTGCTATCTTTGTTATCTTTCCGTTTTCTATAAGAATATCTCCAACAAAAGTTCCAGATGTTATTGTTACAAGAGTTCCTCCCTTTATCAGTTTTTTCATACCTCTTTCACCTCCAAGCTATCTTGTAATATGCGGTCTTCAAAATGATTATAGCACATATAATTCGTAAAGCGAACTAAGAATTCCAGATTTTTCTGAAATTTAACCTTGTTACATGTCCAAAACTTCTGATTTTGTGGTAAAATTCAAAGTAGAATTAAAATAATCTAACAAAGAAAGGTTGAGGGGCTGATGAGATGGGAAATAAGAGAAGTTAATGAGGCACTTGTTGACCAGCTCGCTAGGGAGCTGGAAATTGATCGTTTGGTGGCAAAATTGTTGGTGCTTCGAGGTATAAAAACAGCTGAAGAAGCTAAGAATTTCTTGTATCCGACAAGGAAGATATTGCGTTCACCGTTCCTAATGAAAGACATGGACAAAGCTACGGAGATTTTGCTAAAAGCAAGGGATAACCATGAGAAAGTTGTTGTTCACGGAGATTACGATGTTGACGGTATAACCGGAACCGCCGTATTATACACCTTCCTTTCGGAAAATGGTTGGGATGTAGATTATTTCATTCCTAAGCGTGCGGATGATGGTTATGGAATCCAGTCGCAGTTTGTAGAAGATGCTTATAAAAATGGCGCAAGGGTTCTCTTAACTGTAGACTGTGGAATTACAGCATTTGAAGCTGTTGATAAAGCGAAAGAATTGGGAATGAAAGTTGTGATTACTGACCACCACCAACCCAAAGAAACCTTCCCAAATGCGGATGCTATTGTTAACCCCAAACGTCACGACGAGGAATATCCATTCAAAGAGTTCGCAGGCGTTGGAGTTGCTTATAAATTAGTATCTGCGCTGGCTGAAAAGCTTAACATTCATCCAGCAGTTGTTGATGAATTGCTTGACCTGGTGGCGTTGGGAACCGTTGCTGACATGGTGGAGTTGCTTGACGAAAACCGTTATATAGTTAAGGAAGGTCTTAAAAGACTAAACAATACTGCAAAGCTTGGTATTGTTCGTTTGGTACAAAAACTTGGAATATCTATGATAAGTTCACGTGATATCGGCTATAGGATAGCCCCAAAACTCAACGCTGCTGGAAGGCTTGATTCCCCGGATGATGCCTTCAAGCTAATCATAACAAAGGACGAAGCAAGTGCTACCGAACTTGCCGAGCTTTTATTAGGTTACAATGTGACAAGACAAAGCATTGAAGCAAAGATATACAACGAAGCAGTCCAAATGGTTGAAGAAAATGGTCTCAGTTCGCTTCCAATAGTTGTTGCATACGGTCACGGGTGGCACTTAGGTGTTATCGGAATAGTTGCTACAAGGCTTGTTCATCTGTATAATAAACCTGTTATGGTTATTTCTATTGAAGAAGGTGGTGTTGCAAGAGGTTCTGCAAGGAGCGTTCAGGGAGTAAATATTATAGAACTTCTCGAAAGGTTTAGAGATATTTTTGAAGATTTTGGTGGTCATACAATGGCACTGGGATTTAGCCTGAAAGAAGAGAAAATACCAGAACTAATAGAGGCTATCAAAACGCATATAACGGAAGACGATGTAAAAGTTGAGCCTGTTGTTATGATAGACGAGAAGATAACAATCGATGAGATTAATGATGGTATAATAAGGGCTATTGAATTGCTCGAACCATATGGGCACGGTAACCCGGAACCAGTGTTTCTAATTCAAAACAGTGCTGTTGAAAGATTCAAAATCTTCGGGGAAACTGGGTACAATGTTCGAGTAACGTTAAAGGGTAATAACAAAAGCATAGAAGGTGTCGGTTTTGGGTTGAAAATTCAACCATCTGAATTGTATGGATTGCAACCACAATTTCTTAGAATGGATGTCGTTGGCAATCTGAGAATGGGAGAAAGCGGTTTGCAACTGAATTTAATAGACTTAAAAGTGACACATGTTAACGATGAGGACTTAGCAGACAGGACATTTATACATTCGTTTATATCGAACTGGCGACAGCAAAGAGAAGAAGATTACGACCATCAACGGATAGAAGATGACATATACCAAAGACTGCCGCGCATTGCTGAACTTGTTGAAATTAAGAGGCCTGCATTGATACGTTTCGATATACCGTATAGAAATGCCTTTTTCTTCCATTTGATGAGAAAGGGAAGAACCCTCATTATTAATCCTTCAAGCACGGAGGCGATGCATGTCTACGAAAGCCTGCAAAGACACAACATTCCTGGACTGACCCTTGCAAATTCTATCAATCGTATAATAGGCAGACATTTGGTAACTAATGCTGTTTACGCAGAAAAATTTGTAGATAACCTTTATGATTTCGATTTCATTGTGCTTAACGAAATTCATTTTTTGAGGAACTTTGACCCGAATCTTTATGAAAAGGTTTTAAGAAGGTTTGGAAAAACTGCGTTTTTCACAACGCTATATACATTTGAAACTAATCTCCCAAGTTATGAAGTTAACGGGAAGAGCGATTTTTCAATTGAAGATAAAAGAAATCAACCGAAATCATTAAACAATTCTAATTCTGCATTGGTTTATCTATTTTCAACACACAATTCAGTAGAAGTGTTCTTCAATAATTACATAAAGCGTGTATCGAGCAGAGATACTGTTTTTTACTCGTCTCAACTCGAGCCATTCCAGAGACTGATAATTTCGCATTTAGTGAGGAAAAGAAAGGTAAAAAAACTTATTTCTTCTACCAACAATGATTCATTACCTTCGCTTTTTGGAAAGGTCGAAGTAAGGCTTTTTGACTTCCCGTATACTTTGAGTGAGATAATAGACACTGTGAGCGGCGAGGGAAACATACTCTTGCAACTGAACTACTCGACTCAAGACGTATCTAGGAAACGTGATTCGCTCAGGAAACTTTTCCCAACGAAAGAAGAATTGGAGAGAATTGTGGAAGAACTCAACGTATACCTACCAATGAAATTAGAGGAATTTGAACAATTCCTTACTAATTACAATGTGCCAAAGGGTGTTATCAAAAGTGTTTACAAGGACCTTGCTGGTATCAAGGAAAACCTTGTTTGTGCTGTTGACTTTGAGCCTGAAAAAATAACAAGACTTAAGGAACGGGACATAGAGTTAGGATATTTTGAACGCTACACCTTGCAAATAGAGTCACTCAACGTCAAAGAAATGTTTAAGCTTATCGATGAAAGGTATCTTTACGATGCAGAACTGATTGTCTAAGTCTTCAATATAGGAGCAGTTGAAAAAATGGCATTGATAGCAATTGATTACGGAAAGAGTAAGTGTGGATATGCAATAGGTAGTGTCTTTGTAGCTGAGAGTGGAACGATAAAAACCGCAGATTTGGTAAAGAAAATCGAGAGATTTGACACAGTTTTGTTCGGTTTACCTCTTTCCATGAGCGGAAACTACTCGACACAAACATTTGAAGTAATCAAGTTTGCTCTGAAAATCAAAAATTCAGGAAAAAAGGTTTTGTTGCTTGACGAGAGAGTAACCACAAAGATGGCAAAGTCTTTCGAGAAAAGAGACGACGATAGATTCAGTGCAGAACAACTGCTCTTTGAGTACATTCAAAATCCAGATAGAGCTATTGAATTGAAAGAACACAAAGTGATAGAAGCGCAACCAGTTTCTTGTAATTTTGCAGTGTTTGTAGAGGTCCCTTACGATGAATCATTTTCTGTAAAAGAAGGTATTGGATTTTCAAAAGACCCATACATTGCTTATACCCTTTTTAAACACGGAGTTTTCGTTTATAGGATTTGGCGAGACTTTCGAGAAGCTGTGGTAAATCTTGAAAAAGCTCCAGAGTACGTTATAATGAACATAGAAAATAGACAGGTTATATCGGAATTAGATATTAAAAATTCGCAGGAAATAGTCCTTTTTTTCAAAGTTGTGGTAAAATAAGCTGTGTTAGTGCGTGCTCGTAGCTCAATTGGATAGAGCGTCGGACTCCGGATCCGAAGATTGCGGGTTCAAGTCCCGCCGAGCACGCCAACAATTTCGATACAAAATAACGCTTAAGATAGAAGGAGGCAACTTTATGAAACCTACAAATTCAAAACTCGAGAAGGTAAAAGCGCGTGTTTTCGAAAAGGATGTAGATGCCATTCTTGTCATAAACATTGAAAATTCCAACAGTGTTACCACGCGATACTTATCTGGGTTTACGGGAAGTTTTTCCGCACTTTTGATTACTCCAAGAAGGCACATAATAATAACAGATTCTAGGTATTGGGTACAAGTTAAAGAAGAAAGCACTTTTGAACTTGTTAAGTATGTTCCACCAAGAAGCTTTTTGGATACCATTGTTGAGCTGATTAGAAATCTCGACTTGAGAAAGTTGGCTTTAGAAAAAGAGCGCATCTCTTCAAGTATTTACGATACACTCAAAGAAAAGCTCCCAGATTGTGAATTTGAGGATATATCTTCGTTGGTTGTTGATGTGAGGTCTGTTAAGGATGAGGATGAAATTGAAACAATGAAAATTGCTGTTGAAATCGCACAAGAAGCTTTCAAAAAGATGCTGGAAATTGTCAAACCGGGAATAAAAGAAAGAGAACTTGCGGCATATCTCGAGTATCAGATGAAACTGTTGGGAGCAGATGATATAGCATTTGATACTATTATTGCTTCCGGTTACAGGGGAGCGCTTCCACACGGGCGTGCTTCTGACAAAACTATTGAGAAAGGTGAACCTGTGGTCGTTGATTGGGGTGCAAGATATAAGGGTTACAATAGTGACCTAACGCGTGTGTTTTGTATCGGTGAACCAAACTCAAAAGTTAAAGAAGTGCACAGGATAGTCTTTGAAGCCCAGCAAAAAGCTTTGGAAGCTATAAAAGCTGGCGTTACCGGAAGAGAGATAGATGCTATAGCGAGAAACTATATTCAAGAAGCTGGATATGGGGAATACTTTGGCCATGGCTTAGGTCACGGGTTGGGACTTGAAGTCCACGAAAATCCAAGTCTCAGTTTCAGATGGGATAAACCTCTACAACCAGGGCAGGTTGTTACTGTCGAGCCTGGTATATACCTCGAAGGTGAATTCGGTATTAGAATTGAAGAAGATGTCGTTGTGAGAGAGAATGGCTGTGAGGTCTTAACAACTCTAACAAGAGAATTGATAATCATCTAAGGGAATGAAAATTGTGTTTGGCGAACATAGCAAAGGTGTAAAAGAACCACACCAAGGCAAAGGCATCGGTAAAGAATTATCAAAACTGAATCTTATATCCAGTTTAGGATTCACGATTATAGCAAATATCTTAGTTGGTTTTGTTCTTGGTGCGTTTTTAGATAATTTGTTCTCGACAGCAAGAGTTTTTAAAATAATCTTCATAGTTCTTGGAACTTTATCAGGGGTTTATAACGGTATAAAGTACCTGGTTAAAGAGCTGGAAAGATATGATAAAATAGATAATGTTGATAGTGGAAACGACAGAGCAACTGACTTGAAGAACCGCGAGCATAAGCACAGGGAAGATGAAAAAGATGAGTAACTCTCCAAGTTATGATGTTCTGCGATTTGTGGTAAGGATAATAATCTATTCTTTACTGGTTTCTTTCGTAATTCTTCTTTTAGGTGTGTTATTGAGGCGTTTTAGCTTTGCTTTAGGTGTATTAATTGGCGAGGTTGGTGTTATAATTGGATTAATATCAAGCGTTACAACAAAGGACCGATTTATCAAATTTGGGAAAGGATACCTTAGGACTGGATACTTTTTAAGATATGCTCTTTATGCATCGTTATTCTTGTTAGCATCATTTATTTTGAAAAATCCGGCAGAAGGCATACTGGGGGTTTTTGCAGGACTGATGAGTTTGAAAATAGTGGTATTTCTCTTTGCCTGGAGGTGGAAACCTTGAGCAAAAAGAAAATGAGTACGAAAGCAAAAATACAACTAACTGTTTTTCTCATAATTTACATAACAGTCGGACTTTTAAATGCGAAGCTTTTGACTGCTCCTCCTTCAGAGGCTCTTAAGAACATAGCTAATCGTTGGATTGTGCAGTTTGGTCCAACAAACGCGTGGTATTACCGTATCAACCCTATGACGGTAGTTATGTCTTTTGTTGTAATTATCGTAATACTCGCTTTTGCAAGGTCAGTTCATAAAGAATTTTCTCTCATACCCAGTAGAAAACAAGCTTTTGCCGAATCTTTAATGGATTTCTTATACGAGATTGTTGAAAGTAGTGTTCCAAATGAGAAATATGCAAGAAGTGTTTTCAAAATCTCTATGACTTTGTTCATATACATTGCAGTTTCGAACCTTATTGGTGGTTTCATTCCAGGAATATCTGCAGATGTTTCTATAGCTGAGAATGGTGCACGGACTGTTAAATTTGTTCTTTTCAGCGATACATGGTTCCCACCCACAGGTGATTTAAATACGAACCTTACATATGCAGTTATGGTATTCGTAATCAGCCAGTATTTTGCGATAAAGACAAAAGGCGTGAAAGGATGGTTAAAAGCATTTCTTGAGCCTGTTGCATTTATGCTACCAATGAACATCGTTGGAGAGCTTGCTAAACCTTTGTCACATGCAATGCGTCTTTTTGGTAATGTAACAGGTGGTGGTATACTTGTTTTGGTCATTAGTTATTTAGTCAAGTACATGTTCTTACCACCTTTCCTATGGGCTTACTTCGGAATATTCTCAGGTTTAATTCAAGCATTCGTATTTTCAACATTGGCAATTGCTTATATGTCTTCACAAATCGAAGGGTGATTAAGTTCAAAAACTTACTATGAGGAGGGAGTATTTATGGAACAACTCACACCTGAAGTTATCAGTGAACTTACAAAAGCTATTGCAGTTGCGGGGAAGGCTATAGGTGCAGGACTTGCTATGGGTATTGGTGCTATCGGTCCTGGTATCGGTGAAGGTAACGTTGGTGCACATGCTATGGATGCTATCGCAAGACAACCGGAGTTAACAAACGTAATAACAACACGTATGATTCTTGCCGACGCTATTGCCGAAACAACTGGTATTTATTCTCTTGTTATCGCGTTTTTGATACTCTTCGCATTGTGAGGCGATCCTTATGGATCTTTTTGAAATTAATTTGACAGCTGTTGTTCAGCTCCTTAGCTTTTTATTTTTGCTATGGATGCTGAACAAGCTTCTTTATAAACCCTTCTTCTCGATGATGGATAAGAGAAGAGAGAAAATAGAAAGCGATTTAGCCGAAGCTGAGCAACTTCGTAAGAGTGCGGATGCTATGAAAAAACAAGCCGAAGAGGAACTTAAGGCTGCTCGTCAAAAAGCAGAGCAGGTCATCGCTGCGGCAGAGAGAGAAGCTGAAAAAATAATCGAGGATGCAAAACAAAGAGCTCAAAAAGAAGCTGAAAAAATAATTATCAATGCTCAATCAGAAATTGAAAGGCAAAGACAGGAAGCCATTTCCCAAGTTCAATCTATTGCAACTGAACTTGCAATTAGCCTTGCAATGAAGGTTTTAAAGGATGTTGTGGATGAAAAAGCAAAAAGAGAATACCTTATGAAAATCATAAGGGAGTATGAAAAATGATGTATTCAGCTATAGCTAGTAAATACGCAATGGCTTTGTACAATGTATCAAAAGTTAATAACAAGACAGAAGAATACAAAGACAGGCTCAAAGTGTTGGTGCAGATATACGACTATATGTCTGTCTTTTTAAACAACCAGGCAATAAAGCCTGAAAAGCGTGCTCAGGTTGTTTGTCAATTAATGAGCGAATTAGGTTTTCCTGCAGACCAGCCTTTTAGTCGTTTTGTTTATCTATTGATAAGTAACAAAAGACTGAAGTACATCAAACAAATACTTACGTTCTTTGATTACACTGTCCTTGAAGATAAAGGGTTGATACCTGTTGACTTAACTACAGCAAAGGAATTGAGTACTGAAGAAGAAAAACTGTTATCGGAATTTGTTAAGAAACACACAGGAAGAGAACCTGTGTTCCATGTTACCGTAGATGAGAATTTAATAGCAGGTGTCGTTATGGAATTTGCCGGAAAAAGGTTCGATGCAAGTATCAAAGGCAGACTTGAGAATTTAGCCCGTAACGTGCTAAGAAGAGAGGGGTGATACCTTGAGATTAAACCCTGGAGAGATTGTAAGAGTTTTGGAAAGTAAAATAGCAGAGTATCAAGAAGAAATAAAGCTTGAAGATGTTGGAAAGGTAATTCAAGTTGGAGATGGTATCGCAAGAGTTTATGGATTGAATAACGTGATGGCAAACGAAATGGTCGAGTTCGTAGAAACCGGAACTAAAGGTTTGGCTTTCAACTTAGAAGAGGATAACGTTGGTATCATAATCCTTGGTGATTACAAAGAGATAAAAGAAGGTCATACGGTCAGAAGACTAAATAGAATCATGGAAGTTCCTGTTGGCGAGGGGCTTCTGGGACGCGTTGTAAATCCTCTTGGAGAACCACTTGACGGGCTTGGACCCATTGAATACAGTCAGACACGTCCTGTTGAATTTAAAGCACCAGGTGTTATTTACAGAAAACCTGTTGATACGCCACTCCAGACAGGACTTAAGGTTATAGACTCTTTGATACCAATTGGAAGAGGGCAAAGGGAATTAATAATTGGAGACAGACAGACTGGAAAGACAGCAATAGCTATAGACACCATTATCAACCAAAAAGGGAAAGGTGTTTACTGCATTTACGTGGCGATAGGACAGAAAGCGTCAGCCGTTGCCCGAATAGTTGAAAAACT
This sequence comes from Fervidobacterium sp., assembly GCF_059913585.1. Lineage (NCBI taxonomy): Bacteria > Thermotogati > Thermotogota > Thermotogae > Thermotogales > Fervidobacteriaceae > Fervidobacterium > Fervidobacterium sp. The sequence goes on along the minus strand of NZ_DBOLZL010000022.1, from coordinate 86,925 downwards.
CAGGCAAACAGGTGCAATGGAATACACAATTGTTGTTGTTGCATCATCCTCAGATCCTGCAACACTACAATACCTTGCACCATATGCTGGTTGTGCAATGGGAGAATACTTCATGTTTAACGGCAAGGACGCGCTCGTAGTTTACGACGACTTATCCAAACATGCTGTTGCTTATAGGCAAATTTCGCTGTTACTTAGAAGGCCACCAGGAAGGGAAGCTTATCCCGGAGATGTTTTCTATCTGCATTCAAGGTTATTAGAACGTGCAGCGCGTCTTAATGAAAAATACGGAGGAGGTTCTCTTACAGCTCTTCCGATAATTGAAACGCAAGCAAACGATATCTCTGCATATATCCCAACAAACGTTATTTCGATTACCGATGGTCAAATATACCTTGAACCGAACCTCTTCTATGCAGGACAAAGACCCGCTGTTAACATAGGTCTTTCCGTTTCACGTGTTGGTGGAGCGGCACAAATAAAGGCTATGAAACAAGTCGCTGGCTCACTTAAACTTGATTTAGCACAGTATCGTGAACTTGAAACATTTGCACAGTTTGCTACAGAGCTCGACCCAGCAACTCAAGCACAAATAACAAGAGGTCAGAGGTTAATGGAACTTATGAAACAGCCTCAATACAGTCCTATGGAAGTTGAAGAACAGGTAGTTGTACTCTTTGCCGGAGTTAATGGCTACCTCGATGATTTACCAGTCTCAGCAGTTCGACCGTTCGAAGATGGATTCTTAAAGTTTGTGAAAGAAAAGTACAAAGATGTCCTTGATGAAATAAGAACGACCAAGCAAACATCAAAAGAACTTGAGGAAAGACTACACAAGATAATCAAGGAGTTCAAAGAAGAGTTTGTAAAAGTTTATGGGAAGTGATGTTGAATGAGTCGAGGTAAATTACTCCAGATTAAAAGAAAAATTAACGCTACCCAGTCGTTGAAGAAGATAACAAAAGCAATGGAGATGGTTTCAACTGCGCGTATTAAAAAGGTTGAAAAGAGATTGCAAATGGCGCGGGAATTTTTGAATGAAACAAAGAAGATAGCAGCCCGTGTTCATTTTGAAGTAAAACATCCGTTTGTGACAGGGGAAGGTAAAAAGGCACTCGTTGTTATAGGGACAGATATGGGTTTATGCGGGTCATTCCCAACGGAAATCGCAAAGAAAGCGATATATCTTGATAAAAAAGAGAACTTTGACCAACTTTACATCGTCGGAGCGAAGATTGCACCTATCTTTAGAAGCAATCCAAAGGTTGTTCGAATATACGAACATGTTTACGAAACTCCAACTTTCGATTTCACAAAGACTTTGATTAATGATTTACTGTCAAACGGTGTTGGGACAGTAAAGGTCGTATATGGAAAGTTTAAAAACAAGCTAGCACAAATTCCAGATGTTTACGTTTTAACGCCAATAAAGGTAGAAGAAAGTTCCAAAGAGGAACCTTCTGAAAAAGGTGATAGATACGAATTTGAACCAGCGGAAGAAAACTTCCAGAACTCACTAGTAGAGTTCTATGCCTCAAGTGTCTTATACGCATTGGCTTTTGAAACAAAAATAAGCGAACTCTACGCACGTCAGAATGCGATGAGAAACGCCACAGAAAACGCAGAAGAGGTTGTTAGGCTGTTAACTATCGAATACAACAAAGCACGCCAAGCATCTATAACCCAAGAACTCATAGAAATAGTGACTGGTGCAGATGCGTTGAAGGAAGAATAAACAATAGCAAATAGTAACTCTCGAGGTGTTAACAAAAAAGGAGCGTGGTAAGCGTGTCCAAAAAGTCTGTAGGTAAAATTGTAAGGGTAATAGGACCGGTAGTAGATGTAAAGTTCCAAGAAGGTGAACTACCAGACATATACGATGCACTTGTAGTAATAAATCCACAAACCGGTAGAAAACTTATTCTTGAAGTAGAACAGCTCATTGGTGATAATACTGTTAGAACTGTTGCTATGGACAGCACTGATGGTTTGGTCCGAGGGTTAGAAGTAGAAAATACCGGCGAGCCGATAAAAGCACCCGTTGGACGTGGAGTTTTGGGAAGAATGGTCAATGTAATTGGTGAACCAATAGATGAGCAGGGTGAACTAAAAGATGTAGAATTCTGGCCCATCCACAGACCTGCTCCAAGTATAACAGAGCAAAAGACAGAGATAGAAATCCTCGAAACGGGTTTGAAGGTCATTGATTTGCTTGCTCCATTCCCGAAAGGTGGTAAGATAGGTTTCTTCGGTGGTGCAGGTGTTGGAAAAACGGTGCTTGTTATGGAAATGATTCGAAACATAGCGATTGAGCACCATGGCTTTTCCATATTTGCTGGTGTTGGTGAACGAACTAGGGAAGGAAATGACCTCTACCTTGAAATGTCAGAAGCAGGAGTTCTAAGCAACACTGTTCTTGTCTTCGGTCAGATGAACGAACCACCGGGAGCAAGGTTTAGAGTTGCTCTTACAGCGTTGACGATAGCCGAATACTTCAGGGATGTTGAAGGTAGAGATGTGTTGCTTTTCATTGACAATATCTTCAGGTTTGTCCAGGCCGGTAGTGAAGTTTCTGCTTTGCTTGGAAGGATGCCATCAGCCGTTGGATATCAGCCGACACTATCAACCGATATGGGTGAATTGCAAGAAAGAATAACATCAACAAAGAAAGGTTCAATCACATCTGTTCAGGCTATATACGTTCCTGCTGATGATATTACAGACCCTGCTCCAGCAACAACTTTCACACATTTGGATGCTACAATAGTTCTTTCAAGGCAACTTGCAGCACTTGGTCTTTATCCAGCTGTTGACCCACTTGATTCTACATCAAAGATACTTGATCCAAACATCGTTGGTAAAGAACACTACGAAGTTGCCCGTGGTGTCCAAGAAGTGCTACAAAGGTATAAAGACCTGCAAGATATAATTGCTATACTTGGTATGGAAGAACTCTCTGAAGAAGATAAATTGATAGTTCAAAGGGCAAGAAAAATCCAAAGGTTTCTAACTCAACCAACACACGTTGCTGAGAGATTCTCTGGAATACCAGGAGTTTACGTTCCGATTAAAGAAACAATTAGAGGTTTCAAAGAAATACTGGAAGGTAGATACGATGACCTTCCAGAAGCTGCCTTCTACATGGTCGGGACAATAGATGAAGCAGTGGAAAAGGCTAAGAAACTAATGAAATCAGCGGTTATATGACATAGAATCACCAAGTCAAATTGAACATTTACCTGTGAAAAAAGCTTGATTAGGAGTTGAGCTCGATGAAAATAAAGATAGTTACTCCATACAAAATTGTCGAGTTTAATAATGCAAAATTGATAGTTTTTAAAACTGTCGAAGGTGAAATGGGTGTTCTCGATAAGAGAGCACCCATTATTACAAAGCTATCGATTTCAGATGTTCGTATTCAAACCGAAGAAGGCGAAGAAAAGCTAAAGGTAATTGATGGATTCCTCCACTGCGATGGTAATAGTAACGTAGTGATACTTACTGAAGAAGTTGGAAAACCTGAAGAATTTGATCCACACAGGTTTCGAAAGGAAGAATAAGGAAGAATAAAGTCAACTTAAGATTGTTAGTTCAACTAATTCAGGTGAATATTTTGGTCAATTTCTAATATCTTTAACGAAGAGGTGAAGAAGTCTGAAAAGTGCTGTTGTTATAGATAGTACAACGAAATTGAGGAAAGATTTCCACACAGATATTGAGATATACACCATACCTGTTCGGGTGTTTATAAATGACGAGGAACTCGACGATTCAGATGATATAACAGACAAGATACTTGAGGCAATTGAGAAGGGTGAAAAAGTGGAAACCTCCTTACCGCGCGTTGATGTAGTTGAAAAGACTTTTCATGAACTGCACAAAAAATATGATGTTGTTTACGTTTTGTCAATCTCATCAATCCTTAGCGGAACATACAATCTTTTCTACACAATAGCAAACAAATACGAGAATGTTTTTGTTTTTGATTCAAAAAGTGTTAGTATACAGAATACTTACGTTTTAGAGAGGATGTTAAAAGATATAGAGCTTGGTAAAAAAATAGAGGAAGATGATATAATATCATATAGAGATGACTCGCTCTTTTTAATAGCCGTTTTCGATGTAACACAGCTTCAAAAAAGTGGGAGAATTGGGAAGATTACTTCGCTATTGGGTAAAATGCTCCATGTAAAACCTATTCTCACTATAGCTCGAGACGGTGAGGTCCAGTTGGTACAAAAGTCTATAGGCATCAAGAAAGTAAAAGAGGTAATCAAAGAAAAAGCAGAAGAATTCGTTGAAAAAGCACGAAAAATAGAAAAAGGAATTAGGATTTACGCGGCAGTTGGTAAAGAAGATTACAAAGACTTTATCTATGAAGTGGCACAACTATATGATGTAAAACCTTACTTTGTTGACATTGGACCCGCTGTTACAACTCATGTTGGTAAAGAAGGTTTCGGAATACTCCTGGGCTTAGATTTCTGATTTATGCTATCACTGTTGTGCCCTGAGGAAGGGGGAGCTTATGAAGAATATATACCTTTTCGACAGTTCTGTAGATTATCAACCTGGTCTCGAATTTGGAGTTCCGACTGATATGTTTCCACTGCGCGTGTATGTAGATAATACGGAATACATCGATAAGGTAACGATAACTGATGAGCAGTTTTATAACTTATGTCTCTCCGGAGCAAAGGTCTCAACATCACAACCGAAACCTGAAATGATGAGAGAAAAACTGACAAAAAACTCAAAAGAGTATGAAAACGTATACGTAGTTACAATATCTCAGAAACTAAGTGGAACGTATGATACTGTTTCATCTATCGTTAAGGAAGAAAATCTGAAAAATGTAACAGTTTTAGATTCCAAAAGTGGAAGTGTAAAAACGACTTATGTTTTGTATCGGGTTATTAAAGCTGCGGAAAATGGTTTGAAAGTTACGCAGGAACTTGTCGATACATTTGTGAAAGATAGTTTATTGGTTTTTTCAGTCTCATCACTTGAATATCTCGAACGTGGGGGAAGGATAGGACACGCGAAGGCACTTCTTGGGAAACTTTTAAGGATTAAACCTATTCTTACAACAACAGAAGATGGTTATACTGCTTCGTTAGGAATGGAAAGAACACATGATGGACTTATAAGACGGATGAGAGAACTTACTAAAGAATTTATGGCAAAAATTGAAAATCCTATTGTAATTGGCGGATACGGAGTTTCCTACGTGAAAGAACATCTCGACAAACTCTTGGAAGGGTTCAATGTTCACTCGATAGCACGAATAGGACCAGCAATTGCTGCACATGTTGGGCCAGAGGTATTTGGACTAGTAGTTGGAAGGGGGTTTTAGTTGATGATTAAAGATTATTTAAACAGCGTTATCGAGGAAAAGTCTTCAAAAGACTTTATAGTTTTTTCGTCTGTGATTTTTTCGTTAGGTTTCGTCCTATCGATAATTTCTAATGCGTTCTTTTTCATTAACCATCCAGTAGTGAAAGTCTTTATCGGGATTGCGAATACGGTTTTCTTTATTGGTGTTGTGGGTATTAGTGTGGTTATTTCAAAATGGTTCAAAAATACCGATGAAAAGCTCTATGCTCTTGCAAATCTATACCTTACGTTCACATTAGTCTTTGCTTTTATGTCCTACTTTGTTCCGTTTCTTTTCTTAGTAACTGCAGCACTTATCATTGCTTTGATTATGACTGCAAAGAAGTTTATTCTTGGAGAAGAGCAATTGTTTGTTGGTAAATTGGTCTCTTATTTCCTTATCACTTTGTCTTTCTACACGATGGAGCTTGTGACTGAGCTGAACGAACAAATCATACGGAGGTGATTCTATGGACATCAAGACATTCGCTCGCGGCTTTGAACTATCAGAAGCTATCGAAATTTATCTTAACGAAAGGTTAGAGAAAGTCAAAAGAGCATTAGGAACTTTTGTTTCACGTGATGATGTGAACATCGAAGCGCGTTTTGACAAAGATGGACCATACTATACCCTAAGGTTGATGACACACCTCAATGGTAAAGACATTGTTGTTCAGGAAAAAGCAAATGATATTTATGGTGTTATTGACGTTGCATGCGATGCTTTTGAAAAATCAATCAAGCGAGAAAGGGAACTGCACAAATCATATCATAAATCCAGTGTCAAGGGACTAACCGAAGCTATGGCTGAAGAACTTGCTCCAAAATATGAAATCGAGGAAGAAGAAGACAAAATAGATACAGTTAAGAGGGTTTACCTGATGCAAGCAACACTGGAAGAAGCAATTGCTCAGATGGATGTTATGGGACATCAGTTCTTTGTATTTAGGAACGTTGATACCGGCGAGATAAATATGATTTACAGAAAGAACGGGAAATACGGATTGATAGAATTCCAGGAATAAAGTAAATAAAGTTAAAAAGCAAAGTGCCCCGTAACGGGGCACTTTGTATAAAATATAGTAAGTTGTTTCAGAGAATTCCTACAATCTTTTTTATCTTTTCCATTACCTCCTTTGGGTTTCTTCCAAAGACCCTAATCATCGCTTCCTTTCCCCAGAATCCTTCATCATATATTACATCAGGTATCTTTCCAAAAGCTCTGAATGCTTGTTGAATCATCCATTCCATTGATTTTCCATCAACATTTTTGATATGTTCCGGTTCAGAATTTCTATCATATTTGAAAACTGTTAAGCCGGATTTGATAGCATTATCAATATACTCAGGACAATACCTAACATTTGTGACACATCTTATATGGGGCGAAAAGGATTTTGCAACAAGTGCCATTCTTGCTGTGTGTGAATGATCAGCAAATGACGCGTCTGAAACGAAAACAGGTTTTCCTTCTTTTAGTCGGATCCTTCCTGGAAATTTAGCAACTTCAAATTCATCTTTCGACCATGGCAAAGCATACGAGACGTTTTGTCCGACCTCTGGAACAGTTTTTTCTCCAACAGCCAAGAGCATTTCCTTTACACCATTTAAAGAATCCAACACGTCAAACTTCATCCAATCTCTTGCAAGCATTTCCGGTTGCACTTGCTCGTTGCTTTTTTCTAAGACTTTATGCAACAGTTCTAAGGAAGCCATTATCGCTTCTTCTGGTGAATAACCAAAAGACAGATGACCAGCAAAGAGGCTAGAAAATGCACATCCCGTTCCGTGGTATCTTCCTGGTAATCGCGTGGTTTCAAAAGCAAGACGATCAAACTTTACAATCACTTTTCCAGGTTCTTTTCCATGACCTCCTGTTACGATAACTCTATCTGAAGGTTCTAACCCTAATATACCTGCCTCTTCATTGTTCAGAATTACGAAATCAGCGTTAGCCAAGTTCTCCTTGACAATTTCAGGTGGTTCGAAATCATAGCCAGAACTTGAACGTAAGACTATGTTCCAAACGATGACTGCTGATGGATATTTTTCTCTTATGAGTCTAAGCAGCTCCGGAGATATCAAACCTACTTTTACAACATCCGGTTCTGGGAGCACAGATAATTCTTGATCTATTTCTTCCCATTTTCGGAATCTTGCAAGAAAAACCTTGTGGGTATTTTGAATAGTGTAGGCACTAACAACCCCAAGCGCACTGATTCCCAATAGAGCTAAGGACTTAATATCTTGTAAAATCCCCGCACCAGCCGATGGGTCAAACCCTGAAATTACCATCACTCTTTTTTCAGATATATCATTCATCAAAGCATCACCTCCAAGAATTCCATAAGTTTAAATAACAACTTAGGGCAGTCGTTAGAAGGTTCTGCGACAAAGTCCACACCATCAAATTCCTTTATTACATCTAAAACTCTATTAAAGTTGAAAGAATCCCCCCACGGCGCATGGTGGCATTCCTCATAGGTTCTTGGATCAGCATAGTAAATGTGAAATTCAGTTATTAAATCCGCCAATTTCTCAATAAAAGAAACTGGGTCAAAATTGTAAACTTCGGAGTCAATTAATAAATGCCCGATGTCTAAACACATTGTGCAACCAGTCTCCTTAAGAACAAATAAATAATCATCTGCTGAATGAAAATAATCGTTCATATAAACGTTTTCTATCCGAGTTTCAATAATTTTGTTTAATTCATAGAAATGTTCGAGGCTTTCCATAACGATACCGTAAACGTCTTTCCAAGCTTCCTTTTGTTTCGCATTTGGAAAGTGAACAACAACGTATTCTGCACCAAAACTTTTGGCGAATCTTGCACCCTCAATGTTAACTACGTAAGTGTCGTTTCTCAAATTCTTATCTAATGAAGTTGGATTTGGATGAACTGATGCATATCTGAAAACAAAAGGTAAATGGATACCGAAGGATTTACCACGTTTCTCAAGAAATTCTTTCAAAATATCCAGGTCTTGCTTTTGAAAAAACGTTAATTCATACAATTCCATTAAAGGAAGTTCGTGTATCTTTAGTATATTTGCTCGAATAGTGCTTGTGGAAATCCCTTTCCTCTTTTTGCAGCGATAACCCCTCATTTGTCTATTTTTCCTCCGCAAAATCTTTAGTTATTTTTATGGCACAGAAAGGTCCACACATAGAACAACCGTCATCTGTATATTTCATCTTCTCAAATTTTCTTTGAGCCCTTTCTGCATGTATGGCAAGTTTGAACATCTTATTCCAGTCAAAATCCCTTCTTGCTTTCGCCATTTCTTCTTCCAATTTCATTGCTTTTCTATTGCCGCGTGCAACATCTGCAACAACTGCTGCGATTTTTGCCGCAATCACTCCTTCCTTTACTTCCTCAGCATCCGGTAACCCTACATGTTCTGCAGGGGTTACATAGCATAGAAAATCACAGCCATAATAACCAGCTAACGCCCCGCCAATTGCACTAACAATATGGTCATAACCAACACCTCTATCTGTTGGGAGTGGTCCTAGAAGAAATATGGGTCGTCCCAATCCTATCTTTTTCATAAGCCTTACATTCAGTTCGATTTCATTCAAAGGAACATGTCCTGGACCTTCCAACATAACTTGTACACCAGCGTCGTAAGCTTTCAAAACTAGTTCTTGCATAAAAAAGAGTTCTTCAAGTTGCTGGGGATCCGTAGAATCCACAATAGCACCTGGTCTCATCCCATCACCTAAGCTTAGTGTAATGTCATACTCCCTTGCAATTTGTAAAATGTCATCAAAGTATTCGTAAAATGGGTTTTCCTTATTGTTTTTAATCATCCAACCAGCAATAATAGAACCCCCACGGCTGACAATCTTCAAAACTCTCTTTGAGTTTTTCAGTTTTTCCAACACTCGCTTTGTTATCCCAACATGAATTGTCATAAAATCAATACCGTCTTCAGCATGCTGAAGAACCATGTTGATAAAATCCTTTTCAGAAAAATCCACCACGTTCCTCTTTTCTGCATAAGCCTTCACAGCTGAATCGTAAATAGGAACAGAACCAACCGGGACAGGACTTCTCTTAACAATTTCCTTGCGCATTTCTGTTAAATTACCCCAGGTAGATAAGACCATTACAGCATCGGCACCTGTATTTAAAGCTGCTTCTAATTTTTCTAACTCTTCTTCTAGTGAGGAATATCCTACGGATGTGCCTATATTGGCGTTTACCTTTACTGTCATTTGTTCGCCTATCGCGATAGGTCTTTTCACATTGTGTAATTTATTCCTTGGTATAACGACTTTTCCCTCGGCGACCAGTGCTCTGAGTTTTTCGAACTCGATACCCTCGAACTCAGCACAATACTTCATTTCCTTTGTGATAAGCCCTGCACGTGCTGATTCAAGCTGCGTCATATTTTCATCTCCTTATCAATTTTTACTGCTTCTCTTCTCAAACTCTCTTCTATTAGCTCCGCCGCTTTAAGACCTGACAAAATCATTCCACCAAAGATAGGTCCCATTCTTGGACCTCCACCAACGCTTACCGCGGCCATCCCCATCACATACAGTCCAGGATAAATTTCTCTTGTTCCTTCAACAACAAATTTCTCACCATTTTCCGCATCCATTGGGAATTCATATTCAACAGTTCCGCAGCTACAGAGATTTTCCGTGGAACCTGAAACGGAAACTAGAATTCCGCGCTTAGAAAGCAATCTTACGAGATTAGCCGGATGTCCTGTCCCGTCGACTGTAAACTTTGCAATAACACTTATCGGGTCAACGTGCAATCTTTCTCTAATTGTTGGCATCCAATTTATTACAACTCCGGAAACCCTCTTGTCGTACATCACAAGGTCTTCGACAAATACATTGTTAAATACTAACGTTCCAGCTTTTGTAGTATGGTACAATAATGCAGACGCAAAGTGCACAGAATCAACAACTAAAAATTCTCCAAATTCTTTGCATTTGATACCAAGCTCTTCCACATAGCCCTTCAATTCTCTTTCAAGCACTAACTCATTGAACATCATTCCTCCACCCCAAATACCACCGCCGGGTTCGTTCTTCGCTTCAAAAATTGCAACCTTGTAACCTTTTTTCGAAAGCTCAAGAGAAAGTGCAAGAGCACTGGGACCACAACCTGCAATAGCTACGTCTACCTCCAAAGCTTTGTTCAGCTTTTCAAAAAAACTTTCAACTATCAACCTGGAGATAATCAAATCTTTCTTCATCGTTTTACACCTCCATGCAACCTTTTTTTAAAAAGCAAAGTCCCTCCGAATTTTCGGAGGGACTTTTTAGTTAAAAGCAGTTTATTAGATTTGTAGCTTTGCATTGCCCATGTCCCTCCGCCGGTATTACCCGGATCAGGTTCAAAGGGTCGAAGGGTTGCCCCCTTCCTCTCAGCCCCGCAGTATGGAGCTCCCCTCTGGGCTATTGAATTTTTTCACATACAATATATCACTTCCATATAATCACGTCAAGTACAGAATGAAAAAAATAATACAACGTTTTGATAATTAGATTTAGAAAAAATCCTTAATTTCCATGGAAAACTAAGATTTATTGACCAAACATTGTAAGACGTTAGTTGACAAATAAGCATAGACTTAGTATAATCTAATTGTATTTAAGTTAACTTTATCACAAAAGACAGTTTAAACCACAAAATAAGAATTTCTTCAAAATGAAAGGAGGAAAAGCTGTGAAGGTAGTAGTTATTGGTTGCACACATGCAGGAACGGCTTTCATTACAACAGCAAAAAGACTCTATGGTGACAAGGTCCAAATAACGGCGTATGAAAGAAACGATACGGTTTCATTTCTCTCTTGTGGGATTGCTCTACATGTCGGTGGAGTAGTAAAAGACCCTATGAAACTCTTTTATGCCTCACCTAAATTTCTCTCAGATTTGGGAGCAAAAATGATGATGAGGCACGAAGTAATTGATATTAACATCGAAGAAAAATCTGTTCTCGTTAGAAACCTCGAAAATGGTGAAACTTTCAAAGATAACTTTGACAAACTTGTGATAACTACTGGTTCTTGGCCCATAATTCCAAATGTTCCAGGTGTTGAGTTGAAAGGTATAATGCTTTCAAAGAATTTTTACCATGCACAGGACATTGTAAAACATTCAAAAACTGCCAATAAAATAACTATAGTCGGAGCTGGTTACATAGGTGTTGAACTTGCAGAGGCTTTTAGACGTAACAATAAAGAAGTGGTCTTGATAGATATAGCAGATAGAATATTAGCCAAGTATCTGGACAAGGAATTTACCGATATACTCGAGAATGAGCTTACCATAAATGGAATCAGATTGGCGCTGGGGCAAAAAGTTGTGAAATTTGAAGGAGAAAATGGTTTTGTGAAGAAAGTGATAACAGACAAGGACACCTTTGATACTGACATGGTTGTGTTAGCTACAGGTTTCAGACCAAATACGGACCTATTCAAAGGCAAATTGGAAATGTTGTCCAACGGTGCATTGATTGTTGACTCTTATCTGCACACGTCTCACCCTGATGTTTTTGCTGCAGGTGATAGTGCGGCGGTTTGGTATACTCCCACTAACAGTTACGAATATATCCCGCTCGCTACAAATGCTGTAAGAATGGGAACTATAGCTGCATACAATATATTTGAAGACAGACTTAAATACTCTGGGACTCAAGGGACATCGGGTGTGAAGGTGTTTTCTTACAACGTTGCCACTTCCGGCTTAAACGAATTGCTTGCACAAGAAAAGGGTATAAACTATGGAACGATTTACGGTGTAGAAAACAACAGACCAGAATTTATGCCAGAGTATGAACCTGTTTATGTTAAGTTACTTTACAGAAAAGATGACCACACAATAATAGGTGGACAAGTTATGTCGAAAGCGGATGTTACAGAAAGTGCGAACACGTTATCAATCGTTATACAAAATAAGATGACAGTCAAAGATCTGGCATTTGCTGATTTCTTCTTCCAGCCATATTTCAACAAGCCTTGGAACTTCTTGAACACTGTCGCATTGAAAGCTCTGGAAGGATTGGTCTAACTTTCAGAACTTTTCGAAAAGATAAACCAACTTGTTAGTATCTAACTGAACCCAGATTTACACGCCCGGGGGACGTTGTCTTCCGGGTTTTTATTTTGTATTATCTCCACAAAAGTTGCACCGGTATTTGAAACTAACCCGTGTGGGTGTATAATTATATCAGGAAAGTTTGTAATACGAACAATAATGCATAACAATTGGCATGTTAAAGAGCCGGAGGTGAGAAGATGGAGTTGAAAGATGTCATTCTAAAGCGGAGAAGTATAAGAAAGTTCAAAGAAAAAGAAGTCTCACCCGAAATTCTTTCAGAAATTGCAAAGTATGCTTTACTGGCTCCAAGTGGGAGGAACTCAAAACCAGTTGATTTGGTTATTTTGACCGAAAAAGACAAAATCGAACGCATAATGAAAGCAAGAGAAGGTGCGTTTTCATTCTTAAAAACCGCACCCGCATGTATAGTTGTCACTGCAGATGAAACCAGTTCAACATGGATTTCTGATGCCTCTATTGTGGCAACGTATATACAGCTTCTGTGTGTTGATTACGGTCTCGGAAGTTGCTGGGGGCATGCACATGACCGCTTCCAAGATGGCGTGTCAGTCGAAGGAAAGATTAAAGAGATTGTTGGTATTCCAGATGGTTACAGGATACTTTGCGTTATAGGAATTGGATATCCAGCCGAAGAAAAAGATGCGCATGCTTTAAAAGAAGTTGATAATAACAAAATTCACCTCGAAAAATGGTAGATTCTTTTATTGCATCCTAATGTGATGAGGGGGAAAGAACTATGAAAGAAGTTAACAAAAAGAAAGAAAACAATCCTGTCAAAACGAACAAAGACCATGTTGTTCAACTTTCGATATTGGTAGAAGTAGCACACCCGGTTGTCCGTATGCCTGTTGTTGATGGTAATGGTACTTCGTTTTACATTCCCGGAGTTGGAGGTATCACATACAACTTCGGACTTGGTGACAATGCATTCAAGATGCACGGTGACCATATAGAGCCTGATGTTAGCACCAAAAACAAAGACAAGGACTTAAATCCCACTTGTATGGCTCTTGCGTGTATTGGAAACGAAGCAACAGTAATATCTGGAGATTCGAAAGGGATGAAAGGATACGTAATAGGAAAGCATGGTGGAATAGACCATATATTAATCTGGTTCCCAGAAAAAGAAAAGTTGACAGTTGGAGATAAGATACAAATTAAAGCTTGGGGACAAGGGCTTGAAATAGTTAATTATCCTGAAATAAAGGTCATGAATATTGACCCTGATTTGTTTGAAAAGATACCAATAAGAATTAAGAACGGTAAATTACATGTCCCAGTCACTGCAATTGTGCCTGCACATCTAACAGGCTCTGGAATTGGGGCGGGTAATCCAGCAGCTACTGATTATGATATGAATACCTTGGATAAAGAAGAAATTAAAAAGTTTAAACTTGATAAAGTAAGGATAGGTGATTTGGTTGCAATATCAGACCATTACAATGGTTACGGAGCTGGAGGTTACAAAGAAGGTGCCGTTTCGATAGGTGTTGTCGTTCATTCAAACTGCTACAAAACAGGACACGGTCCCGGTATGGTGATAATAATGACATCAAAAGAAGGAAATATAGTGCCCGTTCTAGATAAAGATAGTAATATAAAAAACTACCTTAACATCCGATGACTAAAAACTATTCAAAGTTTACAAAATCCCACCCGGCAACGGGTGGGATTTTTATTCCAAGTTGTAAAAGCCAAAATATTTAAGAAAATGTGCAATATTGAGAAAATATTTCAAATATTACTGATTTCCCAGGACAATCGTAGGGATATCTCAGAATTTTCATATATCTTTCATGACGTTGTAAGTGCTATAATCTGAAAGGTGATTCATATAAAATATAATATATGATTCATCTTTCAACTAAGCGTAGTTAAAACTCACTCTGAATATAAAGGGAGGTTTAGTAAGATGAAGTACGCAAAGATTATTTCCTCTGGTATGTATGTTCCCAAGAAAGTAATGACTAACGCTGAGTTTGAGAAGTTAACGATGTTTACTATTGACCCGTATTTCTCAGATGTGATTGGTATTAATCACAGACATATCTCAGAAGATTGGGAAACTCCTACTTACATGGCTGCAGAAGCTGCAAAGAAGGCACTTGCGCGAATTGGTATGAAACCGGAAGAAATTGATTTGATTATCGTTGGTACAGATACCCCGGAAGCAGTATCCCCACCAGATGCTCCAAGGGTTCAGTATCTCATAGGTGCCCACAAAGCAGAACCACTCGCGTTCAACGTAAACGCATCATGTGCAAACGGGGCACTGATGCTTGATATCGCAGCAAGGTATATAGCCATGGGGGATTACAAGAATGTCCTCGTTATAGGCACATATGCGATGACCAAGTTCTTAAGTTGGAAATACTCATGGGAAGCTCTTTTCAGTGATGGTGCAGGTGCACTTATACTTACGGCTTCAGACGAACCTGGGTTTATAGGTAGTGTGGCACGCGCAGATGGTAGCTGGTGGCAAAACTGGGGAATATACATGGGAGCAGGCACCATGAATTTGGCAGGTTTTGAAAGAGGGCTTCACAAACTAGACCTCAGAGCAGCTTATCCATCTACAGTCAACGAAGAGGGATGGCCCATGTTGATTAATAAACTTATGGAAAAATACAACATCACGAAAGAAGAAATAGGTATGATATTCTTTACACAAGTGAGGAAAAAGACAATCGAAAAGGTTATGGAAACACTTGGGCTGCCCATAGAAAGAGCACATATGATTATGCATAAGTACGGTTACACTGGTTCCGCATGTGTGTACATGGCCTACGATGACGCATTTGACGAAGGAAAAATAGAGCAACTAAAAGGCAAGGTAGTTATTTTCTTGACATCAGGTGTTGGATATCAGCAAGTTGCTACTGCTTTTAGAATGTGAAATGTAAAACTTTGGTGATTATTTCTTGCTTTTTTCAAATCACCCTGGGAAGGTGTGGAGGTAATAGAGAGTGAAGAAGAGAGAAATGTTTCAGAAAGACATAACAGTTACGAGAAATAAAAAAGCAAAAAGGATACCTCAACGTGCTGATGGTATAGAATCCAAGAATAAACTGAAAATGGCTGCTATAGAACTCTTTAGCAAAAACAATTTTGCCGATGTGTCCATTTCCCAAATTACTAAGCATGCGGGCTTAAGCACGGCTGCCTTTTATCAGTACTACATTAACAAGGATGAATTGTTTCGAGAGATTGTTGATGATTTCATAAGAGACCTCAAACAGTCATTGGAAGGAAAGTCCATAACAGATGTTGCACTAAAGTATTTTGAATACTGCAACAGAAATAAGAAGCTAATTCAAGCCATACATCTCAATGAATATCATTTCGAATGGTTGAGGAACGAATTTGAAGATGTAATACATTCCATGTCAGAAAAACATGGATTAACTGATGTTGGATTCTTCTACTTCTGGTCACCGATAAGGTTTGCAATTAACTTTGGGAACCTGTTGGGCGTGGAAGTAGAACCCAAAGTTTTTCTCTCGCTCATTATGAACGGAATCCAGAAAGAAAAAAAGACTTTTCAAAATCTTCCAAAAGAGATATTTGCATTTACACCCGAAAAACATGTTCTCGAAGTAGATGAAAAACGAGAGTTAATACTTGCAAATGCAGAAACCTTGTTTGGAACTTACGGTTACCAAAAAACACAAATATATGATATCGCAAGGGCATCGGGAATCGGAGTTGGGACAGTGTATCTTTACTTTGAAAATAAAAAGGAAATTTTACGGGAATTAGTACGATGGATAAATAAGGGGCTAAGATACAACGTTAGAAAAGCCATGGAAAATGTTAAACACTATCCAAGGTTAGTTCAGGAAATAGCTGGGTTATACGCCTTTGTCCAGTTTTTCAAAAGTCACGCGAATATGTACAAAATCGTCAGAGAAAGCCAGTCACTAGACTTAGAGATTGCGAAAGAGTATTACACATCGATACTGATTTCTTACTGCAAAGCTTTAGAAAACTCAGTTAAAGAAGGGAAACTTGAACCAAACTTGGAAATATTTGAGGCTACACGCACAAAAAGCATTCTGCAATACATTGCCATGTTGTTAATGGGAATTGGTCATTATTTGGGTGAACGATACATTCTCGCAGGTAAAGTTTCTGATATGGAAAGCTTGGAACGTTTTCTGGAAGATATCTACATTTACCTCTCCGAAGGCTTGGGGGTGGCAATGTGAATCTAAGAGAAGAATACCAAAAAAAGCTCACTGATATTGACAAAGTGCTATCAATCCTTCAAGATAACTGGACAATCGTTGTTGGAATGACTCCCATGGAGCCGAAAGTTTTCCTTAGAAACTTACATCGAACGCAGGCCAGTGGCCTTGAAATCTACACCTGTTTAAACACTGAACCTTATGAATTTTGTTCAAAAGAAGAATATTTCGATAGATTTTACAATTATTCTTGGTTCTTTGGACCTTACAACCGAAAGGTTTCAAAAAACACATATTATGTTCCAAACAACCTACACCAAGCTGGTATGAACCTTATCCAATCTACAAAAATAAACGTTTTTGTTGGAGTAGCCTCACCTATGGATGAAAAAGGTTTCTTCACATTGGCGGCAAGTGTTGTTTATGAGAAAGATGTGCTTGAGAATGCAGATATAGTTGTTCTCGAAGTTAATCCAAACGCTCCGAGAACTCATGGTGATACTCACGTTCACATTTCCGAAGTTGATTACGTAATAGAGGTTGACTATCCTTTGCCGCAAGCGGAACTTCTCGAACCAGCTGAAGTTGAGAAAAAGATAGCGGAACATATTGTAGAACTTATAGAAGATGGTTCAACTATTCAGCTGGGCATTGGCGGAATCCCAAATGCTGTTGCAAAGTTCTTGGTTGGGAAAAAGGATTTGGGCATACACACAGAGATGTTTACAGAGAGCATGATAGACCTCTTTGAGGCAGGAGTTATCACGAATAAGAAAAAAACTCTTTGGAACGGAAAGTTTGTATGTACGTTTGCTTATGGTAGCCAGAGAATGTATAAGTTCATTGACGACAATCCTTCTGTGCTGTTTTTGAGAGGCAAGTATGTGAACGACCCATACATTATAGCCCAAAACGACAAAATGGTCAGTATAAACACTGCACTCATGGTTGATTTGACAGGAAATGTTTGCTCCGAAGCAATTGGAACAAGTCATTACAGTGGCACGGGTGGTCAACTGGACACTCATAGGGGTGCGGTAAAGAGCAAGGGAGGCAAGGGCATTATAGCAATGAGGTCTACTGCGAAAGATGGTCAGGTGTCCACGATAGTTCCGCTACTTCCACAAGGGTCACCTATCACTGTTCCACGGCAAGAATTGGATTTCGTTGTGACTGAATGGGGTGCGGTAAGACTTAGAGGATTACCAACAAGGAAACGTGCACTTGCGTTAATATCAATAGCGCATCCGGATTTTCGTGATTACTTAACAAAAGAAGCTCAAAAACTGGGATTAATCTAAGTGTGTAGAGCTATTTTTGGTTCCATTTTATTCCATCATAGGAGGTGGGTTGTATGAAAAAGTTGTTAAGTGTTATTCTTGTGCTTGTTTTTTTGGTGAGCTTGTTTGCTGAAGTTGGTGTCTACAACGACAAAGTCGTTATTGGAACATTCCAAGCGCTATCTGGTCCTTATGCAATTATCGGGCAAGAGATGAGCAAAGGGATGAAAGCGTACTTCAACTGGATTAACAGCAGAGGCGGTATCCACGGAAGAAAAATAGAACTAATAATCGCTGATGACCAACTCAACCCAGCAAAGACAGTTGTTGAGGTCAAGAGGTTAGTTGAGCAAGACAAGGTCTTCGCAATTGTCGGCGGACTCGGAACTTATGGTTGTTTGGCAGTTATGGATTACCTCGAACAGAACAAAGTTCCATTTGTGTATCAAGGTGCGGGAACATCAAAACTCGTTATTCCTCCAAAGAAATACATATTCGGTGTCCAACCAGACTACACTCTCGAGGGAACACTCATTGGTAAATACGTAGGAGAGATTGCAAAATTCAAAAATCCGGCAATCGTTTACATGAACAACGATATCGGTTTAGAAGGCTACGTTGCATTTAAAGCTAAGCTTGAAGACTACAAAATGAAACCAGTTGTTGAGATTTCCTACAACCCGGCTGATACAGATTACAGTGGACTTGTTATAAAGCTCATTGAAAAGAACTCAGACGTTATTGTTATCTACGGACTTATTACGGACACCATAAGATGGATCAAAACAATTCGTGACTACGGGCTTGGCAGTAAGATAATCACCATCTATCCAAATGCCGACCCCTCCTTCATAAAATTAGCGGGTAAATATGCTGAGGGTGTTATTTTCACAGGATGGGTTCCACTTGCAACTCCTGATAGGCCAGAGTTTGTGAGAGATTATCAAAGAGCTATATCTATTTATCAACAAACATATCCGAAAGAAATAATGTCCTCGTATGCGGTTGCTGGATTTATTGCAGCAGAGGTGTTCACAGAAGGATTGATTAGGGCTGGAAAGAACTTGACAAGGGAAGGTCTTGTGAAAGCTCTTGAAAGTTTCAAAAACTGGAACGGTATACTTGCGAAAGATATTACATGGGGTCCAAACCTCAGACGTGGTAAGTCCTCGATGTATTTCATGGTTGTTAAGAACGGTCAATTTGTGCCTCTTACCGACCTAATTAGACCATGACAAATTTGAACGGTTTTTTGAAAAGGAATATTTCAGGTGTTAATCGCAAAGTATTTTGATTGCTGAAAACTCGTGTGCCGCGGGCGACAGTTAAGGTGAAATAAAAACTCTCCCAATAAAAGCCCGCGGCTTTTGTAAGTAAAAACGAGAATGAAGGATAAACAACGGAAACGATAAAAACGGGAGTTGAGAAGTGATGTTGAAGCTTGAGAATATAACGGTGAGGTTCACTGGACTTGTTGCAGTTGACAACCTTTCGATGGAAGTCAAGGGAAAGACCATACATTCCTTGATAGGACCTAACGGTGCTGGGAAAACCACTGTCTTTAACGCCATATCTGGATTGGTTAAACACGATGGTAAGATTATTCTTCATGGCAAGGATATTACTCATCTACCAGTACATAAAAGAGTTTACCATGGTCTTGGAAGAAGTTTCCAGAACATCATTATCTTCAAATATATGACCGTACTACAGAACCTAATGCTTGGGTATCACTCGAGGTTGAATTACAATCATCTCGACGAGGTTATGTTTACGAGTAGATTTTCACTGGAGGAACGTAAGGCAAGGTTACGAGCTATTGAAGTAGCCGATTTGCTTGGTATAAAGAGCATATTGGGAGTTTACGCTGGAACACTTCCGTACGGTTTCCAAAAACTCATTGATGTTGGAAGAGCACTTATGACTGAGCCAAAAATACTCCTTCTCGACGAACCGGCCGCAGGATTGACTGAGAAGGAATCAGATATTCTCAAAGAGAAAATCATTAAGATTAAAGATATAGGGATTACTGTTTTTCTCATTGAACACGATATGCGGATGGTGCTTGATATATCGGATAGAATAACCGTAATTAATTTTGGAAAAAAGATTGCAGAAGGTTCCGCCCATGAGGTTATCAATAACGAAGAGGTTATAAAAGCATATCTTGGTTCGAGTACGGCAACCGCCCAATAATGTTTTAGAGAGGTGAAAACGATGAAATTTTTTCAACCAACAGACACTAAGGACATTCTAATAAAGGGACTTAATGTCTGGTATGGACCTGTTCATGCAGTAAAGGGTATAGATCTAAACATTCCATCTGGTAGAGTAACTGCCATCCTTGGTGCTAATGGAGCGGGGAAAAGTTCAACACTAAAGGCTATTGTTGGAAGTGTTAAATACAGTGGAACAATAATTCTCGGAAATGAATCCATAGATGCTCTAGCAGTTCATGAGAGAGTAAAGAAGGGAATTGTGTTGTGCCCGGAGGGTAGAGGGATATTTTACCAAATGACCGTAAAAGAAAACCTACTGGCAGGAGCTTATACAAATAAGACTCCAAACTTCGACTTCGTTTTTGATATCTTTCCATTTTTAAAAGAACGGCTCAACCAAATAGCAGGTACTTTGTCAGGTGGAGAACAACAAATGTTAGCAATTGCAAGAGCTTTGATGGCAAATCCTAAATACTTGCTGCTCGATGAGCCTTCACTTGGATTAGCTCCTATAATTATTGAGAAAATTGTTGAAGTAATAAAACATGTCAACGAGTCTTTGAAAATTACAGTTATCCTTGTAGAACAAAACACATCCGTAGCCCTCAGCATTGCACATTATGGTTATGTTTTAGAAAATGGAAGAGTGGCACTTTCTGGCAATGCAAAAGAGCTTAAAGATAACCCGGTTGTTCGCGAGAAATATCTTGGGGGTGTTAAAAAGTGATAAACCAAATACTGCTTGGCCTTTCAACGGGTGCTATGTATTCATTAGTTGCGATAGGACTTGTCATGATGTATAAAGTAAGCGGTGTTATGAATTTCGCTTACGGAAATATGGGAATGTTCATGACTTACGTAATTTGGTGGTTGAGTTCTTCTATAGGACTCAATATATTTGTCTCCATAGCATTAGGCATAATATTTGCTGCATTTATGGGTATCTTGGTAGAACGCTACGGCTTGAGACCTATAAGACATCTTTCTCACGGTTCAATGCTTATCGTTACATTTGGAATACTCATGATTTTGGAGGGGTTGGCTGTCCAGCTCTGGGGAACCGAATACAAATCGTTCCCTGAACTTATAACTGGTGCTCCATATGTGATAAGAGGAAATTTTGGAATAATGGTTATTCGTAGGCAAGATATACTCGTCTTTTCAATTCTTGCGGCGATTTCGATTGCCATCGCTTTGTTTACTAAGTTTACCAAGTTTGGTATTGCCGTTCGTGCAGTTTCAGAAAATGAGGAAGTTGCAGGCTATATGGGTATAAATGTGGGGTCTGTTCTAGCGTTTTCTTGGGCTTTTGGAACAGCTATGGCTGCACTGGTCGGAGTGATTGCTGCACCTAAAGTCTTTGTTTCACCAACAATGCTTACATTCTATCAAATACAAGGTTTTACAGCTGCCGTGTTGGGCGGATTTGAGACATTTGCTGGGGCGGTTTTCGGTGGCTTGTTGTTGGGTGTCATAGAGAAAATCGTGGGTAATTACATTTCTGAAGGTTTTAAGGCTTCCATCTCGTTAGTTATCATAGTAATAGTTTTGGTCTTTTTTCCGAAGGGCTTGTTTGGAAGAAGAGTAAGGAGGCGAGCTTGATGCTTTGGATCTGGTTGATACTAGCGTTGTTGCCATTTTTGCTACTAAAAAGTGCTTTTATAATTACCATACTTAGCCTTGTAGGAATTTACACGCTCGCCACATTAGGTTTAAATTTGATTATGGGATATTCAGGTCAAATATCGATAGGTCACGCAGCCTTTATGAGCATAGGAGCTTACACTTCCACTTTACTTGTTATGCACTACGACATTCCTATTGTTTTTGGAATACTATTGGGTGGAATAACAGCTTTCATTTTTGGAATCTTAATAGGCTTTCCCGCACTCAGATTGTCAGGCTTTTATCTTGCCATCGCAACAATGGGGTTCGTTGTGGCAATTGAACAACTTTTTAGTTACTTTGAACACATCACAGGTGGGCACGCAGGGGTAAGGAACATACCTTTTCCTTTCTTATGGAATTCCGATGTAGAAAAGTATTTGTTGGTTTTAGCTTTCTTGTTCATTGCTTTCATCGTTGCTGATAGGCTAATAAACTCCAAAACCGGACGTGCTTGGATGTCGCTTAGAGAAAACGAAATTGCGGCATCTGTGATGGGTGTAAACATTGCATGGTACAAAGTCCTTGCTTTTGCAATTGGTTCCATGTTCGCTGGTATAGCTGGTGCACTTTATGCACATGTCATTGGTTACATAGCACCGAGTGATTTTGGAATAGCAAAATCTCTCGACTTACTAGCTATATCTGTTATAGGTGGTATGGCGTCAGTAGATGGTCCTTTCTATGGGGCGCTTATTTATGTTGCCATACCATTTTTGTTCAGCAGGTCAAACTTTTCACTTACTATTATTTTCGGTGCTTTACTGATTTTTGTGGTTCTGTTCATGCCTTTAGGAATAAGTTTCTACGTAAAGATGTTCAGAATGAATTACCTCAACGCTTTTATAGCATATCTAAAAAAATCTAGAAAACCTTTTGGAATGTTTGTTCAAACCCCCGTTGGACGAATACACTATATTAAACATGGAAACGGAAATATCCCAGTTGTATTAGTCCATGGCAATTTCGCTTCTTCCAGATTCTTTGAGCCGTTCATACAAAAGATTCCAGAAGAGCAATTCACAGTTTACGCACTGGACCTGCCGAACTTTGGTTTCTCAGATGAACTACCTGGGGATGTAAGTATCGAAAAATACGTTGATGCTTTGGAAAAGTTTGTTGATACCCTTGGAATAAAGAACTTCATATTGCTTGGTCATTCCTTAGGTGGAGCTGTCGCTATGGGATACGCTGTAAGGCATCCCAAAAACTTAGCTAAATTGATACTAGTTGACCCAGCGCCTGTATTTGGCATGCCACGTTACGATGAATCGGCTTACAAAATCATAGATGTCTACAGGAAGAACCCTGATATGATTAAACGTGCCTTAATGATGAACGCTCCAAATTACGATGATGAAAAGTTCTTCGAAAAAATAACATCAGATGCTCTAAGAATGGCAAAGAAAGCATTCATAGGTAATGCAAAAGCCCTTGCAGATTATAACTACACAGATAAAGCGGTATTGGTAGAAGTGCCTGTTGTAGTAATTTACGGTGATAAAGATGTTATACTTGATTATGAAAGCATGAAGAAAACAGCGGAAGCCTTTCCACAAGGTAAGTTGATAGTGCTGAAAGATATTGGTCATAGTCCGGTTATAGAGGCTCCGGAAGAGGTTATAAAGCACCTCACAGATACGGTAACATAATTTTCATAAAAATTTTGTGAACGATTTTGATAGTGAAAAGGTCAAAATTATTGGGCACGTATAATAGGTTTCAAACAGTTGTGTTTTTCCAAATTACCAAGGGGAGGGAAACAAGATGAGAAAGTTGTTAATGGTAGCTGTTTTAGTGATGGCAGCGGCAGGATTTTCGTTCATAGGTGTTCAGGCTGAAAATCTACAAGACCAGGTTTATGCTCTGTACGGAAGATTTGATGCAGGGATACTCACTCTGATGTATCCTGTTGGCTCCTATGATTTTGAGACTCAGGAATTTAGTATGGTATCGGAATTCGATGTAAACGAACTGATGTTTGGTTTGAACCTGAAGCTGCCACTTGGACTTATCTATCTGCGTGGTGCTGCTTATACGACCGTCGGTAACGTGATGAACTTTTCCGAAAACGGAACACTCGGTATCTTCGGTAGATTGGGAGCAGGTCTTAATATTTTGTTCTTAACGGCTGAAGCTGGAGTAAGACTCTTTTATCTATTCGGGGATCCGGAATTCCAATTCAACTTCTCACCTCAGTATTTCTACATCGCTCTTGGGCTTTCTTTCTGATACCTCATTTAACTGAATTTCGAACACTGTTAGTACTTCTTAAAACAAAGATATCTACGTAAAATTAATAAAAGACGGTTTGCCTGTTTATCCAAGGCTTGGGTAAAGGCAAACCGTCTTTTTGTAATCATGCAGTAATTTCTATCAGTTTTTTCAAGATAAATTCCGTAGCTCTTACGTCGTCCTCGTTGTAGGTAAGTATATCTTGGAGTATCCTCTCGTCTCCAGTTGCTAAATATTCAGCGTAAGAGAGGACCACAAGCTGACCGTTTAGCTGTGTGCGCCAATTAAAACCGAAGTACCTTGCTATACTTTTGAGTGAGTAAGAGGGAACTGGGAGGGCTACGTGGTCAATATACAGCTTGTATACATCGATAAATCGATTGAAAAAGTTTTTTGATAGTTCAACATTGTATCTCCGAGCCAGTTTTTTAAACCTGTTTATCTCGTAGTTATGAAAATGATAAACCGGTTTGTTTGTTTTGGAGATGTAGTTAACGACTTCTTTAAAGACATTTGACTCTGAACTTGGGGCTGAAGCCAAAAATGGAATATACACACCGTCATCCAGGATTCCGAAAAGATAATCAAAGTTTATTGGAGTATAGCTTTCAATATCAAGATATAAGCCTTCAGAAATCTTCGGAAGAGGTCTGATAAGTATAGGTCTATTTTCTAAGATACTTTGTGCTTGGACGACAAGCCGTTTTCCCTTTTCTTTCCCAAGTAGTTGCTCAACTATTGGGCTCATATTTATTACATCTTTTAGCGTGTTAATGCCATACGAATTCAACTTCTCTAAGGTTTTTCCTTTTACACCGTGTAAAAATGTTAGACTTTCTGAACTGACAATTTCTTTGAAACATTCTGAAGAAAATGGGCACGTCCGACATAAGTGAGTCTTCATTACCCTGAATTCATCTGTTTCACAGAAGCTTCCTATCATAGAAAGCATTTTGCTGACGTATGGTTTCCAGTTAACAGAAACACTATAATAGGGGCTCTCAATTATTATTGTGTCCAACTCTTTTCCAGTGCTCTCAATGACATATCCAACGAACGCACTTTCCAGCATATGATATTCAGAAAGCTTTTTCCCAGTTTTCAATATCTTCACAACAAGTGGGTTTTCAGAAACGATTTCGTCAACTTGCGCGACAAGTGTGCAACCAAAAGCGTCTGTTTGATAATTAGCAACAGACAATAGAATCTTTTTGTTTTTTTCCCTATATCTTATTTCAAACTTTGCCTTTCTTGGGCAAAAATATATAGTTTTCACATCTTTGCTTGAGATTACCATTTCTCACACCTTCGAGATTTAAGTATTTTTACGTTAAAAATACTTAGCCAAGAACTCTGCTATAAACTTATCACCAAAAAACTTCCTGACAAAATAGTAAGTCGTTTTGTTACCAAAGCCTGGGATGTATAGGGGCTTACCACTTTCGAATGCTTTTAGTGCGCCAGCAACTACCTGCTCAGGAGTCATCAACCTACCCTTTGTTTCCATCTTTGCCCTTTCAAAAAACTTCGTTTCGGTGGGTCCAGGAGCAACACACAAAACGTGAACATTTTTGGATTTCAACTCAGCCCACAAGCTCATTGAAAGGTTGTAGACGTAAGCCTTTGTTGCACCATAGACTGCCAGATGAGGGATTGGGAAGAAACCCGCAACAGATGCGATGTTTATTATCCCACCGCTTTCTCTTTTCGCCATCTCACTTCCGTAGTAATAAGTTAATTTTGTTAACGCAGAGATGTTTAAATCAATCATTTGGACATAATCATCCAGACTATTGTTGAAAAAATCACCGTAAAGTCCAAATCCAGCATTATTGACAAGCAAATCAATGTTGAATCGTGAAGTGTTATCAATAACCATATCCAAATCCTTCGTAAGGTCTGCTTGTAAAATAACAACACTCGAATCCGAGATTTTGTGAATCTCATCTGCCACTTCTGTTAGTGCTGTCAAATTTCTTCCGATAAGTATTAAGTTAAGTCCTCTTTTGGCAAGTTGAAAAGCGAATTCTCTGCCTATTCCAGAGGAAGCGCCTGTAACAAGTGCCCATCGATATACTCCAAGGTCGTATCTTTTTGTCATTCCAAGCTCACCTCCTCACATTGAATTATACACTCTATGTGGTAGAATAGGAAGTGATAACTTCGGTTTTCGAACAAAATGGGAGAAGAGTCAAGCCACGAAAGATTTATAGTTCGAGAGGTGAAAAAACTGTATATGAGTAACATCGTTAAGGACATTCTTAAAATAGCCGTCCCGGTATCTGTGGAAAATCTTATTGCAAACACAGGCACTTTTATCCTTACTATCTTCTTATCCCAAATGGGTGAGAACCAAGTTACCATAAACGGAATTGCAAATCAAGGTTCTTTTCTTGTCATACTTTTTCTATTCGGCTTGAACACAGGAGGAGCGATTTTTGTCTCACAATACTGGGGCAAAAAGGATAAAGAAGGTATAAGACGAGCTTCAACACTTATGATTTACTCATCTCTAATAATAGCACTCGCATTCTTCGTTTTTACCTTTTTCTTTCCTGAATTCTTTTCAGCTATCTTCACAAAGGATAGGTTTGTCATAGAAAACTCTGTCGCGTTTCTTAGAATTATTTCTCTGTCGTATTTTGGTTTAGCTCTAGAGACTGCATTCAGAACGCTTCTTCGAGGAATCGAACTCGCATTTATACCTATGGAATCCTATGTCTTTGGCACAGCGTTACAAATTTTCCTTGCCTATACGCTTATTAATGGTTTGCTTGGTTTTCCAAAACTTGGATTACTGGGCATAGCGGTTGCAACAACCGTTGCAAGGTTTTTTATTCCAATCTACCAGATGATACGCGCAACCCTTTTGAGAGTTCCCTATAGCTTTTCATTTTCGCATATTGACAGAAACTTTGTAAAGAAATTTTTTCAGTTTGCAACACCTACAACCTTGAACGAAATATCCTGGTCTTTGGGTATGACCACATATGGGATTATCTTTGGACGTATGGGAGTTCGTGTCTATGCTGCAAGAAACATTCTCTCTTCCTTTGAAAACTACGTCTGGACAATCACATTTGGTTTGGTCATAGCAGCATCTGTGATGGTTGGAAAAATGATTGGAAGGATGGAATATGATAAGGTTCACAAGTTCAGCAAAAAGATGCTAATTATTAATTCTGTGATGGGTTTCGCATCTGCACTTGTAATTATTGGGGTATACTATTTACTACTTCCAACCTTTAAAATAGACCCTGTGACAAAAAGAATGCTTACGGCTACCATGTGGGTTATGGTTGTCGGGGCACCTATAAAATCCTTCAACGGTGCTGGTGTTGTTGGTATATTACGAGCTGGTGGTGATGCGAAATTTGCATTCGTTCTCGAAACACTTACACTGTGGGCTATTGGCATACCACTTACCTTATTCGGTGCGTTTGTATTAAAACTGTCTCTTCCATGGGTTTATTTCCTAACTTTGTCAGATGAAATTGTTAAAGCCATTATTGTTCTTTTCAGAATCAAAAGTGAAAAGTGGATAAAGAATGTCACAATAGAAAACGTTAAGTTGACGATTCCTGAGGTTCATGAAGAACACCTATGACATCCAGTTTCAGGAGGAAGGAATATATGAAAATTATCAAAAGTCAAAATATATACGAAAAAGTTCAGGAAAAACTAGAAGAAATCAACACAAATCTCAACTCAAAGACCCAAAAGCTTTTTGAAAATTACACTGGACCTTTTGCAAATGAAATCAGAGAAAATATAAAGATTGCAAAGGAAAAGAAATTACCACTCTGTCAAGACACCGGAATTGTTGAGTTCTTTGTCTTTAAACCTTATGACCTATCACTCGAAGAACCAATACATAGGACTTTGTATAGAGCTGTCAGAGATACCTACGAAAAGAACGGCTATAGAAAAAGCACCGTTCTGGACCCGCTTTATTCAAGAATTAATAAAATGGACAATCTACCGGCGATAATCCATGAATTTGAAATTGAAACTTTTGATGGATTAGAGATTTGGATAATAGCCAAAGGTGGAGGAAGCGAAAACTTATCTGCACTTTACATGATGCCACCATCAGCCACTGAGGACGATGTAATCAACATCGTCGTCCAGCATATTTTAAAGAACGGACCAAATGCTTGTCCTCCAATCAACGTTGGTATAGGTATCGGTGGGACAGCTGATATGGCGATACTTATCTCAAGGCTTGCCTTATTTACGGATGAATATTTTCCCAAATTGTCTTATCTTGAAAGCTACGATGATTTAGCAAAAAAGCTATATTTGCTCATAAACAAACTCCACATAGGTGTTCAGGCACTGGGCTTTGGACCCACTTGTCAAAGTGTTAAGATATATGCTTATCCTACTCACATAGCAACACTTCCCATCGCAATCAGTGTCGACTGTTACCTCTCACGCACAGGGAGAGTGGTTATAAATGAATAAAATGGATAAAATTGCTCTTTGCAATTTGAAGGCAGGAGAATCATTTTACTATTCTGGGACTCTTTTAGTAATGCGTGATGCAGCACACAAAAGGATTATCGAAAAAGAAAAAGAAACAGGCAGATTGCCAATATCTCTACATGGAAGGATTATCTTCTACGCAGGTCCTACATTTTCGAATGGTAGGATGGTAATAGGTCCAACGACGTCAAAAAGGATGGATAAATTTTTAGAGTACACCCTTTCAAAGGGTGTAATTGCAACTATCGGTAAAGGTGAAAGAACGCAAGAAGCAATAGAGGCTATAAAAAAATACAAAGCACCATATTTAGTTGCGCCGAGTGGTTGTGCTGCATATTTATCGGAAAAAATTTTGGATTGGAAAATCGTTGCATTTGAAGAACTTGGACCAGAAGCAATTTATGAAATCACCGTAAAAGATTTCCCATTAATTGTAGCCATAGATTGTAATGGGAATACAATTAGGTAAAATAGTTAACTAAAAACTTTACCCTAAGTCTACAGACTGGACCCACCCGCGTATCTTTTTAAGGATTTCATCTTTATTCTCTTTTGATGGATTAACAAAGTATAGAAGTTCTAAGAACTCATTTTTTGGTAGAACTTTTTTGACCTGTTTCACACACCTTTTTATACTTCCACCACCGTTTGTGATAAGTATACCTACCCTTTTTCCTTGAAGCTTTTGCTCATTACTCAAGATAGACAATAGCGTATTAATCGGTGAGGCACAATTTCCTGCCCACACAGGTGTGCCGATTACTACCAGGTCATATCCATGTAGATTTGGAACTATAGTTTTCAGTTCTGGTTTTTCTTTGAAGACCGAGGATTTTCCACACCAGAAGTATTTCTTGAAACCCTTCGTTGGAAAAGGTTTTACCAATTCAAGTTCAACTAAATCTGCCTTTAATTCTTGTGCTAATAACTCGGCAACAAACTTCGTGTGGCCATCAAGAGAATAGAAGATAACTAAGCTCTTCATACCCTAACCCCCTTTCAAAGGTTGGAATTTTCTATATCAATAGCTACATCAATCAAAATATCATAGTATTCCTTCCAACGCTGTGCCAACACGGCTCGTGTGTAGCCTTGAGGATCACACCTCTCATCAATTTTTGGGATAAGCATCCTACAGCTTTCTGGACGGGTTTCAAATGAGAGCTCACACCCGGTTTGTGTCAAAAACGTGCATTCACCTGAATATCTATGGTCAAACGCACTACCCTCAAATCCTTTAACAGCAGGCCGAACAAAATATAGTCCTTCTTCCTGACTAACCCAATCAATTGTCCATCTACCAGAGGATAAGGCTTTGAACAGATTTTCTCTGAGTTTTTCAATATCCGGTGCACCAAAATCTTCAGGCGTAGCAAGTCCAGGATATGTTTTACAACACTTCCCACCACAAATCTTGCAAACTTCAGGATTTTCAACCCCGATTGGTCTATTCATAAAATATACCTCCTGATACAGTGTATTAACTTTGGCAAAGCTCTGTGATATCATATGAACCAAAGAAACCATACATTTGTTCTACGTATATTTTATCACCAAACGATTGGAGGTGGTTGAACTGCAAATCTTTGTTCCTGAAAAGTATCAATATATGCCTTCCAAGAAAATTTTTCTTGCACGCGCGGGACTGATTTATTCAAAGGCTATAGATGATGATAAGTTATTGGAGATTGCAAACAAGATATATCTAAAAGGATTAGAAGTAGCAAAACCCTTTGTTTACTGGGATGTTTTCAAAAAAGACCAACTTCCAGAAAGCGCAATACCTGGTAAGTTTAAGGCGTTCAATACATTCCTCATTTTCATTTCCACACTAGGAGAAACGCTTGATAAAGAAATCGAAAAGCTTTCGCAGAGTTCAACACTTGAGGCTATGTTACTTGACGCGTGGGGTTCTGAAGCTATCGAAAAGCTAAATGACACTTTTGAGCAGGTGTTCAAAAGTCAAAACAACTGCGATTTAACAATGAGATTTTCTCCAGGATATGGTGATTTGCACATAACTGTGAACAAAACTTACGTTGAACTACTCGGTGTAACAGACAAAATCACGGTGCTTGATACAGGGCTTATGATTCCAAGAAAGACAACAACTTGTATTGCTGGAATTGTAAAATAGGCTCTTTTTTAACAAAAACCCATCCCCTGTGGGGATGGGTTTTGTCAGTAACTTATAGCTCTAACGTTTCCACCCGTTAATGCCACCACTTTTGAACGGTTGTCTGAAGGGTAGGATATGTTCCAGATATGTTAACTTCGTCAAAAATATCTTTTACTGCCTGTTTATCAACATCGTCTGCGTTATAAGTCAACGTCATGGTATACTTTCCACCCGAGGAACTTGTAACTGAGAAGTCAAAGTTCTTTGGTATAGCACTGAGGTGATTCGGGACTATATCGGTCCAAGTTGCTTCAGTTGGATCCGCAGGTCTCTCAGTGTAAAAGTAGGTAACTAACGCTGCTTTCAAGTTTCTGAAGTTTTGAGCCACTTGACTTGCCTTTGCTTGCTGCACTGCATTTATCGAAGCAGGTGTTGCAACTCCCATAAGTGCAGCGATAACGGCAAGCACTATCAAGAGTTCAACCAGTGTAAAGCCTCTTCTCGTGGTCCTCATGGTGTCACCTTTTTTTGTGAGCTCGAGAACTTGTCTTGAGAAAGGAGGTTTGGCAAGGGGGAGTACTATACTCTTCGAGTCCGCGTTTTTTAAACACAGAAGGATACCCATGTCAAGCCAAAAAATCTTTCTCTTTGGGTTCCCGGCGTTCCCCTGTGCCTTAAGTTTACCCTACGTTCCTCACGGTCCTCTAATCAAAGCAAATCCATTTGTGACACATTAAGAAGGCAGTCCTTAATTAGTACTACAATCTATTAGACCTAAGAAGAGTAAAAAAGCGTTCAAGAATCTTTTGGTTTCATTTTCATATGAAAATACTCTGCAATATTAAAAAATAAACCCCAAAAAATAAACCCCATCCCGAAACGGGATGGGGTGTAACGAATTGTCCTAAAACATTACCACCATTTTTGCACACTGAAAGTCAATGTCAAGGGCTGACCTGTGTTACCTGAAACCTCTCTCATTCCGTTTTCTCTTACTTTGTCTGCATCAACGTCTCCGCCTGAGTAAGTAATTGTAACGGTGTATAAACCACCTGTGCCTCCTGTAACTTGTAAGTCAAAGCTTTGTGGCTCACTGCTAAGATATCCTTTGTTTTTTAGAATAGCAATGGTAGCTGTTGCCGGGTTATTCGGTTTTTCTGTGTTAAAATAATTTTCAAATGCTGTCCTGATGTTTCTAAAGTTCTGTGCCACCTGGCTTGCCTTTGCGTTTCTAACTGCGTTAAGTGCAACAGGTGTTGCAATGGACATAAGCGCTGCGATAACTGCAAGAACAATCAAAAGTTCAACCAACGTAAAACCTTTTCTCATACTACCAACCTCCTTTTTTAGGGTTTGGATTTGTTTTTAAAAATATTCTATAAATATTATCGCACAATTTTTTTGTTTTTGGATAGTCTTGGGTTAAACGGTTAGCATCTCGGGATAAAATGCAAGCAAATCATGATGAAGTGCATTAATTTTAGGATAAAGTTTTTGCAACAACTACCAAGATTTTTGTATACTAAACGAGTAAACCAACTGTTTTTCTGTCCCTTCAGTTTTTTCTTGAACATCTGGAAGAATTTTTAAAACTTTCTCGAGGTCAACATTCGATTTTGAATAGATTATCTGAACAATGTACTTGCCGTTTCCATCGGCGTTTTCGAAATTAATCGAAAAGCCATCAGGTGAAAATGAAAGATACTTCTTCTCAACAAGGTCTTCCATGCCCACTGGTTTGCGTTTTTCGATTTGTATGTAACTCTCCACTGCTGTTCTTATTGCTCTAAAATTTTGGGCAACCTGATTTGCTTTGGTATGTGCCATAATTGTGCTTGCAGGGGTTAGGTATATCGTCACTGCTATCAAAGTGGCGATGATTATTATAACAATGAGCAGTTCGATTAGAGTGAAACCTGTTTTCATACACTTCACCACCTTTTGAAAGACGTCGAAAATATTTTACACCGTTCTTTTCGTCGTTTCGTTACAAAACCACAAAAGGCTGATTTTTGGAGATGAATAGCTTTCTCTAACTAATGAACTGCAAAAATACGGGTGTAAAAAAACACCGCGGTTTGTATTCCGCGGTGTTTTGTTATGGCTTGTCTTTTTTGTTTATTATTCTCCAACTTGCATTCTGACAAATCTGGAAACCTGGATGTTTTCTCCTATCTTTGCAATTGCTTGTTGTATCATATCTTTGATTGTAGTTGTTTGGTCAAGAGCGTATTTTTGCTCAAGTAAGCAGTTGTCTTGATAGAAACTTTCGAGTTTTCCTTCGATTATTTTTTCGATAACTTGAGCAGGTTTACCAGAATCTTTCAGTTGTTCTCTGTATATTTCTTTTTCCTTTTCGATAACATCTGCTGGGACGTCTTCTCTTTTGACCCATCTTGGAGCCATAGCTGCAATGTGCATTGCAATTTTGTTTCCAAGTTCTTTGAATTCATCTGTTCTTGCAACGAAGTCCGTTTCACAGTTGAGTTCAAGAAGAACACCTATTTTTCCGTTGTGGTGAACATAAGAGATGATAAGTCCTTCTTTAGTTTCCCTTCCAGCCTTTTTCGCAGCTTTTGCAAGGCCTTTCTTTCTGAGTATTTCTATAGCCTTTTCCATATCGCCGTTTGCTTCTGCAAGTGCAGCTTTACAATCCATCATACCAGCACCTGTTCTTTCACGAAGTTCTTTAACCATTTGGGCGTTAATTTCCATACCATCCAACCTCCTCTACGTATTTTTGTGATGTATCTGATTATTCACTTTATTAAATCCTTACTTCCCGCCATTCAGCATCGAACACTAAGATATAATTGTAACCTAATTCTTTGAGTATTTCAATACCTCTCTCAATACCTCTTCCTATCTGTTCCAATGAATGTGCGTCAGACCCAATTGTTATATTCCTGCCTCCAAGAGATTTGTAAAGCTTCAAAAGTTCGATGGAAGGGTTAGGTTCTCCGTAAATTTCAATAGCAGCAGTGTTTACCTCTAGCATTTTGCCGTTTTTGATAAGTATCTTCATTATTTCACTGATAATATCGTATAATTCCACAGAGAACGGTTCTTTGTTTTTTTGATATCTTCGTGGGAAATCAAGGTGCGCGAGTGCATGGTACTCATCGAATCTTTTTATTATATCAAGCAAACGAAGAAGATAATTTTTGTAACTTTCTTGAGTAATTGGGTCTTCTACATAGTGATGAGAAAGCAAAACGTAGTCAAATTTCTTTGTATCAACTTTTAGTTCTTTTAACCCATCCCAACCGAGTTCGACTCCCACTGGAAGTGAGTATTTTTCCATTTCAGAACGATAAGTATCAACGTCTATGATATTTGCGTGTTCATCAGCAAGCTCATAGTGGTCTGTAATTATTATGTGCTTTATTCCCTTTTCTCGAGCAGTTTCGATGATGTCTTCAATTTCAGACTCAGAATCGGGAGAGTATCTACTATGAATATGATAATCTGCTATCAGAGTTTTACTTTTTGCGCTCACCTGTTAACCTCCTCTATTGCCTTTATTAAAGCGGTAAATAGTGAATGCGGTGCTCCAACTTTTGATTTGTATTCAGGATGATACTGGATACCAACAAAGAACGGGTGGTCATCTAGTTCAATAGCTTCGAGAAATTCAGACTTTCCGGATATTGTTAGTTTATAACCCTCTTCTCCTGGGAATTTGTACATAAACCCAAAGTTAACGGTATCTGCCTCGTATCTATGTCTATGTCTTTCGTAAACCTCTTCTTGTCCGTAAATACTATAAAGCTTTGTCCCTTTAAGAACCTGCATCTTTTGAGCACCGAGTCTCATTGTGCCACCGAGGTTCATGATTTTCTTTTGCTCTTCCATCATATTTACAACAGGATAAGGAGTTTCAACATCAAATTCAGTTGAATTGGCACCTTTCAAATTGAAAACGTTTCTTGCAAATTCTATGACCATAAGTTGCATTCCAAGGCATATACCAAGGATGGGCTTTTTGTTCTCTCTCGCATATTTTATTGCTTTTATCTTACCTTCAATTCCACGCTTGCCAAATCCACCGGGGATTATCAGTGCATCGAAACTTGAAAGCTTTTGTGCAACACCTTCATCGTCCAATTCCTCAAGTTCCTGCGCATCTATAACAACTGGTTTTTGAACACCGGAAAGGAAAATAGATTCAATGATACTCTTGTAAGCATCGTCAGTTCCAAGATATTTACCAACTAGTGCTATTCTGTAGGGTTTAAATGACTTTGGATATGACCAGCCTAATGGCTTCTCTTCGATTTGAATGTTAAGTCGATTGGCAACAAGTTTGTGAACCCCAGCTTCGTAGAGTGTTTCCGGAATTTGGTAAACATTTCCAACATCAGGCAAATTTATGACCATGTCTCTTGGAACACCACTGAAAAGTGCTATTTTGTAAAGGCTTTGGGAATCTATTGGCATTTCACTTCTGACTACAATAACATCCGGCTGAATACCTATTTTTCGCAGCAACTGAACAGATTGCTGTGTTGGTTTTGTTTTAAATTCGTTAGTAACTCTCAAATAAGGCACATAAGTAACGTGAATAAATAGGAAATCATTTCTGTTCTTTTCAAATGCAAGTTCTCTAACTGCTTCAAGAAATACCTCACCTTCTATGTCTCCAACAGTTCCTCCTATTTCGATTGAAAGCACTTTCCCTGGCATCGATGTAATTCGCTCTTTTATCTCAGAAGTAACATGTGGAACAACCTGAACGGTGGAACCAAGATATTTTCCCTCGCGTTCGCGTTGGATTATCGTTGAATATATCTGCCCTGCTGTGATGTTGTTTCTTCTTGACATACTAACACCTAAGAATCTTTCATAATGCCCGAGGTCAAGGTCTGCTTCGTAACCATCGTCGGTGACAAAAACTTCTCCGTGCTGATTCGGGTTCATCGTTCCTGCATCAACATTTAAATAAGGGTCTATTTTTAACACATTTATATCAACCCCAACTTCTTTTAAGAGTCTCGCAAGTGATGCAGAGAATATTCCCTTTCCAATACCGCTCAAAACACCACCAGTTACTACTATGTACTTTTCAGGCAT
This sequence comes from Fervidobacterium sp., assembly GCF_059913585.1. NCBI lineage: Bacteria > Thermotogati > Thermotogota > Thermotogae > Thermotogales > Fervidobacteriaceae > Fervidobacterium > Fervidobacterium sp. Next base: position 51,193 of record NZ_DBOLZL010000022.1, on the reverse strand, counting down.
TATTACACCCCCACGAAAAACGTATAGCTGTTTTGCCAATTCATGTTAAGTTTACTCTCAAATAGTTTTTTCTTCAACGAAAAACTCATTAACTTTAGTTAACTTTTGCGTTGAATATAGAACCTCGTACAAATGGTAGCGTAAGGTAGTATAAGGTAGTATAATATAACCAAAAGATGTTTTCTTTACGCAGGGGTGAGAGACTCGGTATGGTTAATCCAGATATACTAAATGATATCCCTCACAAAGCTGGAGTGTATTTATTTAAAAAGGGCACCGAATATATCTACATTGGCAAGGCAAAGGACCTAAAGAAAAGATTAACATCACATTTTAGAGCAACCACAGGAAAGAGTAAGCTAATAGTAGAGGAAGCGGATAATTTGGAAGTTATCCTAGTTTCAAACGAAAAGGAAGCTCTAATCCTTGAAGCCAATTTGATTTTTGAACATAAACCAAAATACAACGCTATGCTAAAAGATACACAAGTGTATCCTTACATACGCATAAGTGATGACGAAGTTCCTTATTTAGAGATTGTCCGTTCGCGCAAAGGAACAGGGAGTTTTTATGGTCCATACACGAACGTTGCTTTTACTCGGCAACTTTTCGAAGTGCTTAGAAAAGTTTACAAATTTCGAACATGTAGAAGAGAGTTAACATCGATAAAGAAACCTTGTATGGATTACCATCTTGGACTTTGCTCTGGGGTATGTGTTGGTGAGGAAAGTGTTGAAGAATATAACGAAAGGTTGCAAAAGCTAAAAACAGTGCTTAGCGGAAACTTTTCTGATGTTGTCGCATATGTCAAAACCAAAATGGAACAACATGCAAGATTGTTAGATTTTGAAAACGCAGCAAAGTATAGAGATATATTGCTAAATTTCAGCAAAGTTATGGAAGCACAAGGTGTGGTCTTACCTGAGCAAGTCAATTTAGATGTGATAGTTGGTAAGAGCAATACTTACTTAGTCTTGAGAATACGGTCAGGTTATCTGATTGGTAAATTACTCTACGAATTTGAAGGCACACTTGAAGATTTTGTAGAACAGTTTTATGTATCGAAAGGTTCTGAACTGCCAACGATTGTTTTAGTTGAACACAAAACTAAAGCGTTAACAAAACTATCCAAAATGCTTGGAATAGAATTCGTAGTTCCATCCCAGAAAGACACACTCTATTCTCAATTACTTGACAAGGCGATTGAGAATCTAAATTACGAAATTGGACTTATACTTTCCAACAAGGCTATCCTTAGGCAGATGAAGGAATTATTAGGATTGAGCAGAGTGCCTTATCGGATAGAAGGCATTGACATATCTCACACTTCTGGCAAAAATACTGTTGCTTCGCTTATAGTTTTCGAAAATGGAGAAGTCAAAAGAGACGAGTATAGAAGATATAAACTGGGGGACATTTTGGATGATTATGAGAGTATAAGGATGCTTATAAAAAGAAGATATACTAAACATGAATTACCTGACCTTATTTTTGTTGATGGGGGCATCGGACAAGTTAATGCAGCATACGAAGCGTTAGAAGCCATAGGTAGAAAGTGCGATGTTATCGGCTTGGCCAAGGAAGAGGAAGTGGTTGTAACGAGGCACGGGAACGTAAGTCTAAGTTATGAGCATCCTGTTTTGAGATTGTTAGTAAAGCTCAGAGACGAAACACACAGAGTTGCCAATACGTTTGCAAGACAGTTGGCAACTAAGAGGTCCCTGAGGAGTTTTTTAGATGAAATAAAGTGGATAGGTCCTAAGAGAAAGAGAATATTACTTGAGCGTTACTCTTCGGTTGAAGAATTGAAAAAAGCGTCAAGGGAAGAAATTGAACAATTAATTGGGAAAAAGGCTACAGAAAGTTTATTAAACGAACTATTTTATCTGAAAGACAGTTAAATTCATATTAAGCAAGTTGATAAATTGTTCATAGGTGTTATAATTTATGCGTGAATAAACAAGCAATGTTACGTTTGTTTAGAGGAGAATAAGTTTACTTTAATTGTGTCAAAATATACTTCGGGAGGTGGATGTAGTTGACTACGTTTATTATCAGGAGGTTGCTCTTGTTACCACTCATCGTGTTGGGTGTGTCACTGATTATCTTCTCGCTCTTCCAAATACTGGGTCCAGATAAGCTTCTTGCTTCATACGTTAACCCAAACGTATTTGATAAGTTAACCCCAGCCGAGTTGGATGCTTTGAAGGAAAAGTACGGTTTGAACAAACCTTTTGTTGAGAGGTATGGTAGATGGTTATTCAACGCACTCAGAGGTGACCTTGGTTGGTCGCAGGTTGGAAAAGAACCTGTTTTAAAAGCGATTTGGGGCAGATTCCCGTATACACTTGAACTCGCTTTGTACGCATTATTCCCAGTCGTCGGTGTAGGTATATGGCTTGGTGTGACTGCAGCAGTTAAACGCGATAAGTTCCTAGACCATTTCATTAGGATTATTGCAATTATTGGATGGTCTTTCCCAGACTTCGTTTTTGGATTGCTCGTGCTCATGGTCTTTTATTCAGTGCTTGGTTGGTTCCCTCCGGGAAACCTTTCACAATGGGCTGAAGAAATTGTCAAGTCACCCCAATACTTAAAAGTCACGCACCTTCTTACAATTGATGCTCTTATTAACGGAAGGCTTGATGTTTTCTGGGATGCACTCAGGCATATAATAGGACCGGTCATAACACTTTCATTCCTCTGGTGGGCATACTTGTTGAGAATCACAAGGTCAAGCATGCTTGAAGTTCTTTCGAAAGAATACGTGAGAACTGCAAGGGCAAAAGGAGTTCCTGAAAAAGATGTCATACATAAGCATGCAAAGAGAAATGCGATGATTCCAGTTGTAACAGTTGCAGGTGCTATGGTAATAGGCTTGCTCTCGGGTACCGTTATAATCGAGGTTATATTCAACAGAACAGGTATAGGAAGATTAGCTGCAGAAGCTGCCGTTCAACTTGATTATGCTACAGTGTTAGGAACTACTCTGTTCTATTCCATAATCTTAGTGCTCGGTAACCTCATCATTGATATACTATACGCAGTATTCGATCCACGTGTCAGACTTGGTTAAGGAGGTGCCATAAGATGAGCGAAGGCGTAACAACAACAAGGATGAACACAGAATTCAGGCGAGTTTTGAGGAAGATATTTAGGAATCCTTCTGCTATTCTTGGTTTTTCGCTTCTTATATTTTTCATCCTCGTGGCTATATTCGCACCAGTTATCGCAAAGCCATTGAATCCGATGATGCTCGATGATGAAGGAAAACCGATGAAATTAGATAATCCTTACATTATGCCAATCATTACATGGAGCTCGGAACCTGTTCCACCATCACGTGAACATCCGTTTGGTATGATACAAGGAAGAGACATTTTTTACGGAGTTGTGTGGGGCACAAGGACGGCATTCTATATAGGCTTGACTGTTACTATACTCTCCACGATTTTCGGTATAATAATCGGTTCAATTGCTGGTTATTACGGTGGATGGATTGATGAAATACTTATGAGAATCACGGATACCTTTATGTCCATTCCATTCCTTTTGGCAGCAATGGTGTTGACCACAATCTTAGGTAACGGTCTTGACAAGGTTATGATTGCGATGACTGTATTTGGTTGGATGGGTGCTGCCAGGCTTATAAGAGCTAATATTCTTCAAGTCAAAGAAGAGCAATTTGTTTTAGCTGCTAAGGCACTTGGAGTTAAGGACTTCTTCATTATAATAAGACACATCCTGCCGAACACTATATTCCCAGTTCTCATTCAAGCATCAATGCGTATGGGTTCTCTTGTTATTACTGCAGCAGGTCTTTCGTTCTTGGGACTTGGTGCGCCTCTAGGATATGCTGACTGGGGTTCGATGCTCAACTTCACAAGGAACTGGATACTTGGAACAAGCGGGTCAGCATTTACGTATTGGTATGCGGTCTTTTATCCAGGTATGGCTATGGTCTTATTCGTTCTTGCCTGGAACCTTGTTGGTGATGCCTTAAGAGACGTCTTTGACCCAAGATTGAAATAACGGTTGAAATGGCTGGAGGTGAATAAATTGGAAAAAAAGCAACCACTCTTGAGTGTAAGGAATTTAAGAACGTATTTCTATACAGAAGATGGTGTTGTCAAAGCAGTCGATGGTGTTGATTTTGACGTTTACGAGGGTGAAACCCTTGGAATAGTAGGTGAATCTGGAAGTGGTAAGAGTGTTACCTCCCTTGCCATAATGAGACTACTTGACCCTAAAGGACGAATAGAAGAGGGTAGCCAGATAATATTCAACGGTAAAAACTTATTAGAACTGAGCGAAGATGAAATGAGAAAAATCAGAGGCAACGAAATTGCTATGATATTCCAAGAACCGATGGTAGCACTGAACCCAGTTTTCACAGTAGGCGAACAAATAATGGAAGCTATTTTGCTCCACCAGGATGTCGATAAGAAGACAGCAAGGCAGATGGCAATTGATATGTTAAGAAAAGTTGGAATTCCCGAACCGGAAAAACGTGTGGATGAGTACCCACATGAATTGTCTGGTGGTATGAGGCAAAGGGCCATGATAGCCATGGCTCTTTCCTGTAGGCCAAAGCTCTTGATTGCCGACGAACCAACAACAGCTTTAGATGTTACTATCCAAGCTCAAATACTTGAGCTTATGAAAGAACTTCAACAAGAATACGGTATGGCAATTATTCTCATTACTCACGACGTTGGCGTGATTGCCGAAAATGCAGACAGAGTTGTTGTTATGTACGGTGGAAAGGTCATGGAGACCACGGATGTGAAGACTCTCTTTAAGAAGCCCAAGCATCCATACACATGGGGACTTTTGAATTCCATTCCAAGGCTTGATGTTGAGCAAGAAAGACTTTACAGTATCCCAGGAATGGTTCCAGACCCATTGCACTTCCCACCGGGTTGTCGATTCAGTAACAGGTGTGACTTTAAGGAAGAAAGATGTACAATCGAGATGCCTGAGCTTGTAGAGGTTGAACCAGGGCATTATTCAAGGTGTTTCTTCTATCATAAATTAGAAGAAGCTCAGAGGATACTTAAGGCTGGTGAAGGCGCATGATGGAAAACAGACAAGCTGTCACTCAAACAAACAATAATACGACTAAACCTGAGCGAGAAGTTCTCTTGCGTATAGACAACCTTGTCAAATACTTTCCTATTCGAGCTGGGGTTTTCAAACGCATTGTAGCATGGGTTAAGGCTGTAGATGGAGTGAGTTTTGAAGTATACAAGGGTGAGACAGTAGGTCTTGTTGGTGAATCCGGATGTGGAAAAACCACCGTTGGTATGACGCTCTTAAGACTATATGAGCCAACGTCAGGAAGAATAATTGTAGAGGGTGAAGATACTACGCACTACTTCCTTCCAACATGGAAGGCTAAGAAATACGTTAGGAAGACGTATATAGAAAGATTCAAAGAATCCGGATTTGTTCCAAAAGATGATATTGATAGAAAATACTATGATATATTCACAAAAAAAGGTGAAGATGGTCTTCTCGAATACTTAACTGGAGATTTACAGTCCAAGCGATTGGCATTCAGACGTGAGGTTCAAATAGTTTTCCAGGATCCATACAGTTCCTTAAACCCAAGGATGAGGGTTAAGAATATACTTGCGGAAGGACCACTAGCCCACAAGATGATTGAGAAAAAACAGGTAATAGATACCGTTGGGAAGGCATTACAGGAAGTTGGAATACACCCCACTCACATGTACAGATTCCCACATGAATTTTCTGGTGGACAGAGGCAGAGAATAGGTATCGCAAGAGCACTTTTGATGAACCCGAAACTTATAATTGCCGACGAAGCAGTTGCAGCACTTGATGTCTCAATTAGGTCGCAAGTTATAAACCTGATGATGGACTTGCAAAAAGAGCATGACTTAACGTATTTATTCATTTCACATGACTTGTCACTTATTAAATACATTTCAAGTAGGGTTGTTGTTATGTATCTAGGTAAGGTTGTTGAAACCGCGCCGAAAAAAGAACTGTTTGACGAGCCATTGCATCCTTACACAAAGGCGTTGATGAGCGCAATTCCAGTGCCAAATCCGGAGTACAAAAAACAAAGGATAATTCTTCAAGGCGATGTTCCAAGCCCGGTTAACCCGCCAAGTGGTTGTCCGTTCCACCCAAGATGTCCGGTGGCAAAACCAATTTGTTCAAAGGAAAAACCAGAATTAAGAGAAGTTAAGCCTGATCACTTCGTTGCATGTCACTTCCCTGGAAGCTTATAATAATTAAAAACCGACCGTCAAGCGAAGACGGTCGGTTTTTTTACTTTACTACATTGTTTTTTTCATTAAGCATATATATCCTTTCCCTCATAATATAGAATTGAGAAAATAGTGCCTGCAAAGTATAAAAGAATAACGAAGACAAAGGCTTTGTAATTGAAAGAATTAGTCTTAATTATATCGGCAGGATCAAAGATACCAAATGGGGTTAGGTTCTTTAAATAAGCGTAATTTTCGTAAACCCTCGCTATCAAGCTAAGTATGTAGAAGAAACCTAAGAAAAAGAGTGTTATTGTATCGGCTGTTGCTCGTTTGCGTGCAACAGCAGAAGAAATAATTCCAATTAAAGCCATAGAGATGTGAACTGCTATATACGCAAATACAATATACCAGAACTGTCTCATATCAAATGGTTTTACCTTGTACGTATTGAACATATAAAGCAGTGCGAACGCTATAGCGAAGTCGTATATAATCATATTCACAGTTACCAGAAGAATCTTTTCGAGAATGTATTGCCTTCTGGAAAGAGGTTTGCTTAGGACAAATTCAACAGTTTTTTCGTCTTCCTCCTTTACGATTATCGAAGACGCAAGTCGCATTACATAAAAAGTTGCAAATAAGAATATCCATATTTGACCTTGCATAGCAAAAAAATGTATTATGTTACTAAAGTCAATCTCTTCGATGCCAAATATCTTCAGAAAAACTTTCGGGAGCAACTGCATTTTTGAGCTGAATAATCCACCTTCTCCGGCAAAGCTAGGAAAGAGCGCAGAATACATGAATTGGATGCCTACTATAAAAACAAGCCAAACGAAGAGTGATTTTAAGTTCCTTCTAAATTCCCATTTAAAAATCAGCATCTACATCACCTCATTGGCTTTTGTTGTTGACACATCAGCGGGTTTGTAAAGTTCGTCAAACACATCTTCAAGTGATAGGTCCTCTATCGTTATGTCTTCAAATTCTATCGTTTCAATGAGCCTCTTAAATTTCTCGACATTCCATTTCATGAATAGAACTACTTTTCCATTTTCCTCCTTCAACTCAACAACCTCAGAGAGCTCATTTATAACTTTTTTAAGATTACCCTTTGAGTTGTCGTTAAGTATTATCTCTATCTTTTTCAAATCTCGTTCAAAACTTCTTGGTTCTATTATATGCCCCTCCTTAATGAAAATTACTCTGTCGCAAAGTTTTTGTACTTCGCTTAGAATGTGCGAAGACAAGAGAATTCCAACACTATTTTCTCTCAATTCCTTAAGTGTTTTGTAAAGCACTTTTTGAACAAATGGATCAAGTCCGTTGGTCGGTTCATCCATTATTACAAGTTTGGGTTTGTGTGCAAGAGCTTGAATTATTGCAACCTTTTTCTTATTTCCACTTGATAACTCCTCAAACCTCTTTTTAAGTGGTAAATCGAACTTTCTGCATAGCTCTTCGCAATAATGTTCATCAAAATCGTTGTAAAATCCTTTGTAAAATTCGATTATTTTCTCAACTCTTTCGTTGGCATAATAATTCACTTCTCCAGGCACGTAGCCTACACTTTCGAGAATATCCTTAAAACTTTTTCTATCAGCTCGCTGACCTAAGATTTCAATTATTCCAGCATCTGGTTTTAGAAAACCCATCATTGTACGGATTGTTGTTGTTTTCCCAGCACCATTCGGACCAACGAATCCTACTATTTCACCTTCTGAGACATACAAATTAATGTCTTCTACTCCAAGCTTCCCATTATAATACTTAGTCAAACTAGAAACTTTCAAAAGCACGTAACTCACCTCTCTCAATTAGAAGCTAAAATCCCCCTCTTGCGAGGGGGATTCGAAGATTCTCAAGGATATTGAACTTCACAAAATTATTTGTATTCTTCAGCCAGATATTTCTTAATTTCTGCATCTGCCCTCTTTATAGCTGTTTCCATATCGACTTTTCCGTTTATGAAGTCATTAAACATTGTGCTCACAATGTTTCTGATTTCGGTCCATACAGAAAGTTGTGGATCCATTTTTGCATTATCGATTTGCTGCAATGGTATTTCAATGAGTGGGTCAGCTTTTGCTGCTTGCTTCCAAATCGTTGTTTGAAGTGCAGATTTTCTAACTGGCAGATAACCTGTGTTGACAGCCCAGTAAGCTGTGACTTCTGGAGAAATAAGGTATTTCATGAATTCCCAAGCAGCTCGTTTTTCATCTTCTTTTGCTGTGGAGAACATAATTATATCTGTTCCGGCGAATGGAACATTTCTTGTCTTCCAAACCGGAACTGGTGCCCACGACCACTGGAATTTACCTTTTGTCGACCGTTCAACGTAAGTTCTTCCAGCTATTGTGTCTATGTACATGAGAACAGTGCCTTGACCAAAGATATCGTTGAGGTAACCACCCTGAGCGAAGGCAACTTTATCGTCAAGTAGTTTTTTGAAGAACGAGAGTACTTCCCTTGTTTCTGGAGAATCGATTGCCGATACATATCTACCGCTCTTATCTTTCTTGACGATTTCTCCACCTCGCATCATGAGGAAAATTTGGAATGTATCAACTGTTGTTCTGAATGCAAAACCGTAGACATCTGGTTTTCCGTCTTTGTTCTTGTCTTTCGTAAGTGCTTTTGCAGCATACAGGAGTTCGTTAATTGATTTTGGCGCGCTTATACCTGCCGCAGAGAGTGCTGTTGCGTTGTAGTACATGATGTAAAGACTCTTGTTGAATGGAACAGCGTATACAGTGTTACCCCATGTACAATTGTCTCTGAATGCTTTGAAAACATCTTCCCATTCTTCTTTTGTTATTCCTATTTTTGGGTCGTTTATGTATTTGTTAAGTGGTTCTACAATCTTGCTTTGTAGCAACTTTGCCGTCCAGTTTGCGTATGCTTGAGAAATGGTTGGTAATTGCCCTGCTTGAGCACCTGCAAGCAATTTTTGTTGTAATGCGTTGTAGTTTCCAATGTAAACTGCTTCAACAACAATGTCTGGGTGAGACTCGTTGAAAGCTTTGACAATCTGGTTCAATGTTTCACCGTGTCCACCGCCCATAGCATGCCAAAAAACAACCTTAGTTGCAGCAAAGAAAGTCACCGAGAGAACTAATAAGAGTGTTAAAAGAATCTTCTTCATACCTTACACCTCCTACTGTGTGATTAGTAAGACCTTGGGAGAATTCATAAATCCATATGTCGTAGCATAATATTATACCACTAAACACTCCGAGATTCATTAAGTTTTTTTATATGTCCAATTTGAAAGAACGCACAGGTCCTCCTTGTTTCTTAGCAATTTCGTTCAATTCCCTTAAAATTTCTTCTTTTTTCAAACCTAATCTCTCTAATTCTTCTCCTATTGTTCCCCATTTCACATCTCCACAGACTATCACCTTAATACCTTTTTCAAGTAAAGGCTGTATTAAGTATGGAAAATATTCTGCAATTTCTTCGAAACTCGTATTTTCGGTAATGTATACCTCTTGATTGTTTTGAATGTTATCCATGCATTTTCCCTCCCTATTCCATGCAAAACTTTATCAACCTTTATTTAAAGCTATCACGCAACAACTTATACCATCAGGTTTTGCACTTTTCAGTATCCTTACAGCCTCTAACATAGTATTACCAGTTGTCAAAACGTCATCAATTAGAAGTATTCTCTTGCCTTCTAAAAGTTTCGCTTCCTTTCTTAAAGTGAACTTTCCCTTAACAGCTTCTGCCCTGTCTTTTGTTAACAGCTGGTCCGTTTCGCGAACGGCTTTTAGCGCGTCTATCATCGGTTTTTGTAATCGTTTTGAAAGTTCAACAGCAACAAGTCTCATATGGTCGTATCCACGCTTTTTCTTGGCCCTTTTTGTCGCCGGAACGTATGTTATCATTTCAACTGGTATGTTATTTACTACAACTGTTTTATATAGCATTTCGCCAAAAGTTTTTGCAAGCGAATGATGGTTTTTGAATTTATAAGCTAAGATGAATTCCCTGAGCTTATCTTCATAAAATCCAAAGTAATGAACTTCGTAGGGACCTACTTTTCGTGTCGTTATTGCGGGGGGACCATCAATTACAAAAGCACAATCTTTGCAAAGTCTTTTACCAAAACTTTGCGAACCACACACCACGCATTCTGTGTCCGTCGTTAGGTTTAATACATTCTCAAATGCGTTCTCAAAATGTTTGAATAGTTTTGACAACTCGCTGTTAAATTTCAATGATTTCATAATCACATGTTTCGGGGTTAAGAATCACAGCGGTAGCTCTCCCTGTGAGATAACCGCAAGATTCGCCAGGATTGATTACCAATGTACGACCTTCTTTTCTGATATCAATTTGATGCGTATGGCCGTAAAAAACGAAATCGTAAAGCTGAGATTTTATAGCAGGCACCAGCGCATACGGTTCGTGCATCAGGAAGATTCTAAAACCAGACTCTTCTATTTCATATGGTTGGTTGTGCAGTTTGTTTTGAAATTTTTGCATTAAGAACAATTTCTCTCCATCGTTATTACCAAATATTCCTATGAACTTAACCCCTTCAAAAAGAAAATGCGGAGCCATAAAAGGTGAAACAATGTCCCCTAAATGGAATACATGTGTGATTTCTCTTTGTTTAACAACTTCCATGAATTTCCTGATTTTAGGTATGTTATCATGCGAATCACTTATTATCATCCACAGTTGATTGTGCTTGTTCATTTCCTTGTTCAATTCCATCGACATGCGAAACCTCCTCTCTGAACCCTGCAAATTTCCACATAAGGAATATTCCAAGTAAAACGATAAGATAGTATGTTACAAGCCTAAACACAAATATTCCTATCATCACAGCTTTCGGTTCATAAATGTGAGAGAAAACCAATTGGTAAAACCCTTCAACACCACCGCTTGAACCTGGAGTTGGGATATAAAAGACAATAGTGTTGAGCATGTTGACTGCACCCCAGACAACAGATAATGAAACATTTTTGGTACTTACAATTTCAATTGCATACTTAATCATAAAAGACGGAATTAAAGATATTAGTAAGCCCAGGATGAAATCAACAATCAAGGTCCAATAGTTCTTGCGGAAGAGCTCTTTTGTTGATTTTGTCATCATATCGAGCCATTCTAAAGCCTTTTTTTCTCTTTCCTCAAGTTTTTTTGACTTCGTTATTCGGGAAAAGAATTTGAAGACAACGAAAAGTAAGTCTCTGTTGGTGAACGTTAAAAGGCCGGCTATTGTTATTCCAAGCGTAACAAAGAATCCCAACATAATAACTGATAAACCAAGGGTTCCATTAAGAACTCTAAGTATAGTTTTCAACATTATGATGTCGATTGTAAATGTTATAAAAACACTTTCGAACATTCTGGTCAGGGAGATGTTTGTAGCTTCATGAGAGGGAATCCCTAATTTTGTAAGATGGTATATCTGAAATGGCTGACCACCTATAGACATAGGAGTCACGAGAGAAAAGAAAACCGTAAAGAAGAAGTTTTCAAGTGATTGGAAAAAGTTTATTTTGTAACCCAAGCTACGCACGACAATCATTGTTCGGATAGCTTGAGAACTGTAATCTGAGAACATTAGTAGGATTAAAACTATTATGGCTTTGAATGGATAGCTCTTGAGCGCTGTTATAGGGTTCTGTTTTGCAAAAAATATGCCTATGATATTCACTATTGCTAACCCTATTACTAAAGCTATGAGTACGTTTTTTACAATCTTCTTTATATCCAAGGAAATCTCCCCCTGAGAATAATATTATGATTTACCTCAGATAGAGTGTTCATCATTCAAATATCTTTTAACAAAAATCACATCTTCTGGTGTCGTAACTTTGATATTCATCCTACTTCCAATGACATAATAAACGTCAGTTCCTGCCGATATTACTATCGATGCTTCATCGGTAAATGTGTGAAGAATTTCGAGGTGCGATTCCATTGCGCTCTTTACGATGTGATATTTGAAAGTTTGGGGTGTTTGATGAACGAATACCCTACTACGTGGAATTATTTCATCTACTCTTTCACCATTTTCAGAATAACTAACCGTATCAGTTACATTGATTGCAGTTACTACAGCACCATAATGCTTGGCGTACTCGATGTTCTTTTGAACAATTTCTTTACTTACAAGAGGGCGTGCACCATCATGGATAACAACAATGTCTTCCTCACTTGCAAAATCTTTTAAAAAAACAAGCCCATTCCAAACGGAATATTCCCTTGTATCTCCACCAACTACAAAATCGAGCGAACCGTCATATTCACTTACCAACTTTTTGGTTTCATCAAGGTACTTTTCAGGGCAGACAATAACTATTCTATCAAAAAGGTTAAAATCTACAAACTTTTCAACAACGAGCTGTAACAACGTTTTTTTATGAATTTCGTCGATAACGTAGAACTGTTTAGGTCTATCCCAACCAAATCGGGAACCAACACCCCCGAACATTAAGAGAACGTATGTCTTTTGACTCATTTTTGCTGTTCACCCTTTTTCTTTCTTCTTTCCTCAACCATCTGCAGAAACTCATCTTCTGTTATAGTCTTGACTCCAAATTTTTGTGCTTTTTGAAGTTTACTGCCGGGATTTTCACCAACAACTAGGTAGTCAGTTTTTCTTGAGACGTTATCAGTATAATGTCCACCTAAGGATTCAATATATTTCTTTATTTCTTCCCTTGAGAAATTTGTGAGTGTTCCCGTTACGCAAAACGTCAATCCAGATAAAACATCTTCCTTAACTTCGATGTCGCTTTTCATATTTACCCCAGCTTTTTTAAGTTTTTCTATTATTTCCTTTGTTTTAGGTAGTTTGAAGTAGTCATATATACTTTTTGCAGTATCTTCACCAATACCCTCCACTAAAAGCAAATCTGCAATCGATGCGTTTGCTAGTTCTTCCAAAGAACGGAATTTTCTTGCCAGTATCTTTGCTGTTCTTTCGCCAACTCCAGGAATTCCAAGTCCAACAATCAACCTCTCAAGGCTTACAGATTTAGCCCTTTCAATCTCTGACAATATATTTGCTATCATCTTTGGACCCAACCCACTGATTTGAGCAAGGTCAAAGATGGTAAGATAAAATATGTCTGCTATGTCTTTGACTAACCCAGCGTCGACAAGCTTTGAAATAATCTTTGGTCCTAAGCCCTGAATGTCCAGAGCTTGTCTTGAGACAAAAACTTCCAAATGCCTTTTCAATTTCGCCGGACAATGCGGATTGAGACATTTATACGCAACATACTCCTTCGATTCCTTTCCTACAGGCCCACCACATACAGGACATTCATCGGGAACCGTTACAGGTTGCTCTTGACCAGTTCTTAGATCCTTAACCACATGAACGACTTGTGGTATTATTCCACCAGCTTTCTCAATTAACACGTAATCTCCAATTCTTATATCCTTCTCCTTTATGTAGTCAAAATTATGCAAAGAAGCACGTTTAATTATAGTTCCTTCAAGCTCCACAGGTTCAAATTCTGCCACAGGGGTTATCACACCGGTTCGACCTACCTGGTATGTAATACCAATAATCTTTGTCCTTGCTTGCTGGGCTGGGAATTTAAAGGCAATTGCCCAGCGAGGAGACTTCGCAGTCCAACCTAACTCGTTTTGCTTTGCAAAGTCGTTGACCTTTACGACGACGCCATCGACCCAGTATTCAAGCTTGCTTCTCTCCTTAGACCAATTTCTCCAATACTCTATAACTTCTTCTATAGATTTACACAACTTGCTATGTGGATTCACTTTAAAATGCAATCTTTTAAGAAACTCCAAAGCTTCCCATTGAGTTTTCAATCCATATTGTTGCGGTTTTACAATGTAATACATGAAAGAGTCTAAGCTTCTTTTTGCCACTTCGGCAGGGTCCAATAGATGCAACGTTCCTGCCGTTGCGTTTCTTGGATTTGCAAATGGTGTTAGCCCTTCTTCTTCCCTCTGCTGGTTGTATTCTTCGAAATAACTTACAGGCATATAAATTTCTCCACGAACCTCAATAGTTAGCGGTTCAGGCAGTCTTAGAGGAATAGATTTCACGGTCTTTACATTGGCTGTTACATCGTCGCCTTTTAATCCATCACCTCTTGTGATAGCTCTCACCAACAAACCGTTTTCGTATCTAAGTGCAATTGAAACCCCGTCTATCTTGAGTTCAGCAACGTATTCTACATCACCTACAGTTTTTCTAACACGCTCATGAAAATTCAATATCTCAGCTTCGTTGTAAGTATTATCCAAACTAAGCATAGGTTCGCTGTGTTCGACAGTTTCAAATCCTTCAATAGGTTGACCGCCAACCCTTTGAGTTGGCGAGTCAGGTGTTCTGAGCTCCGGGTATCTCTCTTCAAGCTCAATAAGTCTTTGCATCAATTTATCATATTCTTCATCTGTGATAACTGGACTTGCCAAGACATAGTAACGATAGTTATGATACTCAATCTCTCTTCTTAGCCTTTCTACCTCTTCCCTTATTTTTTCCGGAACCATCTCTATCCCCTCTTTTACCTTTTTTCTTTGCTCCTCTTTCTTTAATCTTAACACCTTCGAGGAGCTTTTCTATTTCACTGTCAGATTCAGTTTTTACACTTTCACTTGACTTATCTTTTTTTATCTTCTTTAAATCCTCAGGTGAAGCTATTTCAAAATCGATTTCCATCCTTACTTTGTCTGCTCTTACTACTTTGGCTTTTAGCATATCACCGATTCTGTAGACAGTTCCTGTGCGCTTACCAATAAGTAAGCTCTTAATTTCATCGTAGTAGTAATAATCATCGAGAGTTGAAACATGGATAAGACCGGAAATGTATTTGTCTGGTATCTCAACAAACATACCAAATTTTGTTACTGATGTGACGACAACATCGTATATTTCACCGACATGTCTTGAAATGTAGTCAATCTTCTTCAGAGCTTCGTAGTCCCATTCGGCCTCATCAGCGACTCTTTCCCTCTTGCTACAATGTACTGCCGCTTTTGCAAGGTATTTTTCTAACTTCTTAATTTCTTTCTTTGGAATAGCCCCACCAGTTTCGAGGTACATCTTCAATAATCTGTGGACTATCAAGTCCGGATACCTTCGTATTGGTGATGTAAAATGTGTGTAAGCTTCTGATGCAAGTCCGAAGTGTCCAACATTGCTCGGTGAATATATTGCACGCTTCATAGAACGTACCAAAAGTCTTTGGATACTGCTTCTTAATGGATGCTCCTTTGTTTTTTCCAAAAGCTCTTGCAAAATCTTAGGGTGTATATTTTGTGGTAATTTCATTTTAATTCCCAGTGCACTTAGATAATTCTTCAGTTGAAGCATTGTATCAAAATCTGGTTCTTCGTGAATTCTATAGAGGAATGGAATGCCTGCGTTGTGGAATATTTCAGCAACGGTTTCATTTGCTTTAATCATAAACTCCTCTATGATTACCTCGGATTCGCCTCGTTTTCTTGGAATAATATCAATCGCATGTCCTTTCTCATCAAGGATAATCTTTACTTCATCACCTTCGATATCAAGTATCGCTCCTCTTCTCCTTCTATTTTCTCTTAGGATATCTTTTAATTCCTTCATCAAATATATATGTTCAGCCAAATCCTTGAGCTTATCACCTTCAGGTTTTCCTTCAAGGAAAGCATTAACGTCATCATATACAAGTCTTCTGTAACTTCTAATTACCCCATTTCCAACTTTGTAATCGACAACGTCTCCTTGTTTGTTAATTTCCATAATCAAAGACATAACAAGCCTGTCCTCTCCTTGGACAAGACTGCATAGACCATTAGAAAGTTTAAAAGGTAGCATAGGAATTACTCTGTCGGCTAAATAGACACTTGTTGCCCTGTTGTATGCCTCGTTGTCAAGTGCGGTTCCAGGTTTCACATAATGTGACACATCCGCAATATGAACACCAAGAAGGTAATTCCCATTTGGAAGTTTTTTCACCTGCACTGCATCGTCAAAATCTTTTGCATCAGGTCCATCTATCGTGACAATAACTTCATTTCTAAAATCCCATCTGCCTTCCAAATCTTCTTCCCGAACGTAATCCGGTAGTTGCGCCGTTTCTTTAAGCACTTCCTCTGGGAACTCAACAGGTAGGTTGTGTTTTATCACAACTGTAGGAAAGTCAGTAGCGGGGTCCTCAACCCTTCCTAAAACCTCTACCACACGTGCCTGAGGAGATTTTGTTGCAGATGGATATCTGATAATCTCGGCAACAACTTTCATACCGGGTTTTGCACCGTTTATCTCCTCAATAGGAACGTTGAATTCAACTGGCAATTTTGGGTCATCTGGAATCACAAATGCGAATTGACCTCGGGTTTCGAAAACCCCTACGAATTGCTTGATACCCCTCTCAAGTACTTTGACAACTCGCCCTTCCGGTAATTCATACCATTTCCCTATGATTTGAACTAAGACCTTATCTTTGTGCATTGCAAAATTCGTTTTTTCAACTGGTACAGCAATTTCCTGACCTTCATCAGTTGTCACAAAAGCCAGATTTCCACTCCTGGTGAATTCAATAATTCCAGTAAGCAGATTACCCTTCGTTAGTGTGTATCGCCCATCGTCACCTCTGAATATGTAACCTTGATTTACCAAATCCTCCAACATAGCCTTCAGTTTTTGCTTTTCTTTCGGGTCAGTGACTTCAAAATGTCTGGACAACTCTTTGAATGTCATAGGACTGTAATCGGGTGACTTGAAAAATTTCTTTAACTCTGATTTTTTTAACACAGAAATTCCCTCCTTTATTGTTTTCCTTGCTAATCTATTGTCAATTATATCATACCTAAGTAGCGTTGAATCTCATAAAACTTTAAATACCAAACGACGATTAATTACTAAACGACCTTGATTTTTCCTAACAAAACGTTTTTGACTATGTTCTTTTTAGATGATAGACTTCCAGTAGAAACTTTGAGAAAATTAAAAAAGTCAAGGAGGTATACGTGTGCAAAAGAAACACATCTTTTCACTCGAGAGCTTTGTCTTTTTGGCTGTAGTAATTATTTTTTTCTGGGTGTTTATATTTGTGATGGGCAGTGCCAACTTTTTTAAAACCCTCATGGCAACTGCTCATGACCTTTTGCTGAACACTGTCTTTTTTATAATGGCTGTGGCAGTATTAACAGGAGCTTTTGCCAGTTTGCTCTACGAGTTTGGAATTGTTCATTGGATTCATTTACTACTCGATAGACTTATGCGTCCTTTGTATGGTCTCCCAGGTATCGCTGCAATGGGGATAATTTCTACGTATTTTTCGGACAATCCAGCGATAATAGCGCTTGCCAAAGATAAATCGTTCATATCACATTTTGAAAAATGGCAAGAGCCTTTACTTTGTAATCTGGGGACATCATTTGGAATGGGAATGATAGTGTCAACTTTCTTTATTGCCCAAGGTGGTAAAGTTGGTGTTAATCTATTACCTGCTGTTATTATGGGAAACATAGGAACACTGATTGGAAGCATTGTGAGCGTTAGATTATTTTCGATATGGACCAAAAAACGTTTGGGAAGCGTGCACAAAGAAGTGGACAAAAGCGTGTCTCATTTCCGAGATATTCGAGAAGGAAATGTATTCGAAAGGTTCTTAGAAGCAATGCTTGATGGTGGCAAGACTGGAGTTGACATAGGTCTTGGCATAATTCCAGGCGTACTTGTGATAAGTACCTTAGTCATGATGCTAACATTTGGACCAAAAAACCCTTCCATGGGCTACCAAGGGCTTGCGTATGAAGGTATCGCTCTGTTTGATAAGCTTGGAAAGCTCATATACTGGCCTATCAAAGTCCTCTTCGGGTTTGATAGTCCACAGCTTATCGCATTCCCAATAACTTGTCTTGGTTCAACAGGTGCGGCACTTGCATTGGTTCCCAAGTTCCTTGAGCATGGGTTTATCAAGCCAAGTGATATTGCTGTTTTTACAGCAGTTGGGATGACTTGGAGTGGATACCTTAGTACTCATGTTGGCATGATGGATGCCCTGGGTTATCGTTACCTTACAAGCAAAGCTATTCTTTCGCACACAATTGGAGGGTTAGTTGCTGGATTTTCAGCGAACATTCTCTACAGAATATTCTTTTAGCATTCAAGAGTGCTATTTCCAAAGGGGGTATTCGATGAACCTAGCAAAGCTTAGTGTTTCCCAAATCGAAATACTTAAGACATCTGGAGAGTTTGAAACCAACACGTATAAATTCAGTTTAGATGGTATAACTTACCTTGTAGACCCTGGATTTGGTATAGGTAAAAAAGTTAGTAAAGACAAAAAAGTTGATGTCATCATTACACATGGTCATTATGACCACATAAGTGGGCTTACTGAAATTGATTTTGACAAAATATACATTTCTCCTGAAGACAGCATTGCACTCACAGATCCAACATCAAACTTATCGGTATTTTTTACGGAACCTTTTGCTTTTGAGGTAGAGTGGTATAATATAGATGAGTATTTTCAAACAGTTGTTGCGCCTGGTCACACACCCGGTTCAAGGATAGTTATCTTTGAAGGGATTATCTTCACTGGTGACGTTGTGTTTTCCAATTCGATTGGCAGGGTCGATTTGTATGTAGATAAATCAGAACAAGTGCAAATGAGAAAGCAAATGACAGCAACGATAAAAAGATTGAGAGAACTTTTCAAAACGCTACCAGAGGATTGGTATATCTGTCCAGGACACGGGGAAATAGTGACTATAAAAAGATTGTTTGAAATAAATCCGTTTTTCAAATAAAATCCAGGAAGTGGTAGTTTGTCAAAAGCTTTTCGGAACGTAGATATATACGACCAAGCTTACTTGGAGCGATTACGAAGCCTTGAAGTCAAACGAAAGGTTATTGTAGACATCTTGAAGAATTACAAAAATTTGGACAAAGCAAAGATTGAAGTGCTCACAAAAAATTTGGAACATCCAGACAAGCAAGGATTGAGAAAAATCAATCCTATTATTTTTTCATTCTTACTCGACAGCCTTTTTACAATCCAAGAAAATATTGAGATAAAAATATCAGAGTTTGAGAAAAACAAGCTTTCCCGATATGTTCTTTTCGAAATCCTCTTTTGGTCAAAGCCTTCCGCGTATCCGTTCCCAGATGAAAAAGTCGAAAACTACAAAGTTTTTCTTGCAAAAAAGCGCCAAAAGCTTAAAGAAGCGAAATTAGAAAATTTTCTTCAGTTGTATGCATTGGAAAGTATTGAAAAAGACACATTCTTAAGAGATGTGAAGGAAGCAATTTTCAAAGTCAAACCTGAAAACCTTGAGGAATACCTTTGGATAAATGATTTTGTTGATTACCTCAGCCCCATAGAAAAAAGTGAGATAAAAAACAAGGTGCACCCATATGTGTGGAAAGTGTTGAACTCAAAGTCAAAAACAATTCCCGTGATTATAGATGGCAACAACATACTTCTTGCTTCTGAACTTAGGGGTCCAGAGAGGATAGATACACTTTTGGAATTAATTTCGAAATTAGACCAAACTTACTTTCCATTTTATTTGGTTTTCGATGCAAATGCTAAATACAAGTTTCATACGAGATATTTTAACTACAAACGCACTTACTATCATTCACCGGCAGATGAGCTGATATTAGGACTTGCAAGAGAGGTCAAGGGCGTTGTATGTTCAAAAGATAAGTTCAAAGATTACAATATGAACATCAGAAATATCTGGTATGATTTGAAATTGTAGTTCAGGGAGGTATATATTTGATTGTACTTGGTAGTTCTTCCCCAAGACGGATACAGTTACTCTCATTATTAGGTTTGCCTTTTGAGGTTGTAAAACCCGATGTCGATGAAGAGATACCTAATGAGAAAATCTACAATCCAGAAGTAATAGTTACAGAACTTGCCAAACTGAAATGTGAAGCTGTTTTTGATAGACTAAGTTCTAACCAAGATGGATACCATTTCATGCTTAACGAGGTCGACGCCATTATAACAGCTGATACAATCGTATGGTTAGAAGGGGAAATCCTTGGGAAACCCGCCAACGAAAATGAAGCCGAAAAAATGCTTAGAAAACTTTCAGGAAATTGGCATAAAGTTTTTACTGGAGTCTGTGTTAAAATACTAGATGAAGAGATAACTTTTTTCGAAGAAACACAAGTTAAGTTCAAAGAACTCAGCGATTGGGAAATTTCATATTACATATCAACAGGTGAACCCTTAGACAAAGCCGGAGCCTACGGTATCCAAGGATTGGGTGGCGTTTTTATCGAAAGAATCGTAGGCGATTACACAAATGTAGTTGGATTACCAATGCCAAAGCTTTGGCAGCTATTGTTGGATAGGGGGGTCATCAAAAAATATGCCACTCGAAAATGGTCCCAGGGAAAAATTACTTAAGGAAGGTCCACAAGTCCTCAGTACAGAAGAACTGCTCGCGATACTTTTGCGCACAGGAACGAAAAACAAAGATGTATTGACTGTTGCAAAAGAAATATTCGAACAAAATGGGAAAAGCTTATATAAACTATCGCGGGCTACGGTGCAAGATTTGAGAAAAGTAAAAGGTTTAGGAATGGTGAAGATAGTAACACTGATAGCTGCTTTAGAAATAGCCAAACGCTTAGCAAAAGAGGAGGTAAAGAGTTCGGAAGGACCTTTAAATTCTCCAGAAAAAGTTTTTCAATACTGTTTAGATATGCAGAACTTTCCCCAAGAAGTCGTGAGGGTTATATTCTTAGATTCAAAACTTAGAATAATTGGTTCTTCCGATATCTCAAGAGGTACGTTAACGACATCAATTGCCCACCCACGTGATGTATTTCGAGAAGCACTTGTGAGAAATGCTCACGGGGTAATTATAGTCCACAATCATCCATCAGGAGACCCTACTCCGAGTGCAGATGATATAGAAATTACCAAACGTCTGATAGAAGCTGGTAAAGTCCTAGGTGTAACCGTTCACGACCACGTAATTATAGGAAGCACATACTACAGTATCGTGCAACGATTGAAGTAAGACAATTCAGGAAACCTTAAGAGGTGATAATATGATTGGCGGTTTCGAAAAAGAAGATGATAAGTTGAAAAACATTATGAAACTTAAAGAAGAACTCGAAAAAGACTTGAAAAAGAAAGGGTTGATTAAGGAAAAGAAGACAGATAAGCAGAAGCCATCTACTGTTGACAAAGAAACTATCAAAAAACTTCGAGAAAGTATTGTTACCACAGCTCACTTGTCCGAAGACAAAAGTCTAACACTTTACGATATAAACTTTCAAGACTATGATGCAAGCATAGATGATGTAATCAAGACTCTTAGAACTTTCATGACGAGAGCCACAAATATGAACTGGAAGATTATCTACGAAGGTTTAATTTGCTTGCTTGAAGGAAGTATATCAAAGGCTAAAGAATCTTTCCAACAAGCAAGTGGGATTGAAGCCAATTATAACAGGCTTTTATCAGCTATGTACAACGGAGAAGATATATCACAAGAGGCTATTACATTTTTAAAGAACAATCCAGAGCAGATTTACCCATTACTGCTTTTGCTTGAAAGAGAACTATTAAAGGGGACAGCCGATGGAATAGAGAAAATATTAGCGTTGTTAGCGAGAAAATCATCAATATGGAACCTTGTTTACGAAATGTATCTTAACAAGGCAACCGAAGAAACCTTAAACGTTGCTGTACGTGAAAAAGGATTTGCTACGTTAGTTGTTCTCCTTGGTGTTTACATCGATAGTAACAGAGATTATCCTATCCAAAATCATACGTGTTTGAATGTTCACAAAGCCTATCTCAGAGGTGAAAGTATAACTGCACCTGAATGGTGTGTATTTGGTCAGTTAGCAATCGAAGCAAGGAGATTTTTGGCAGGGTATCAAGTTGACTTAAACAAAATAAGAAAATTTGAAAAGACTCCTGAAGGTAAGTTGTTTTTAGGAATGCTTTATTACAATATGAAAAATAGAACTATCGCCGAACAGTATTTAAAAGTTTTTGAGGTTCAGGTTAGTGAATATAAAATTTACGCCAAACCATTAAAGCAATCCAAAATAGGGATGGAACAGTTCATCCGTGTGCCAACTGGCTTCCAACCAGTTAGCGAGAATAAGGGTATTTTGGAGTTTATTGAAGAGAATCCGGGATACGATATTTATGTAAACTTCCGGAACACCGAATTTGTAAGGCTTATTTTCTCAGAAGAACATTGCAAAATTAACTATTCATCAAAACGATAAGGTCTTGAGGAGGTATTCATATGGTCCCGCTTTTCGATCTAACAAGACAGTATCAAAAAATAAGAAAAGAAGTTTTGGATGCAATTGACCAGGTTATTTTGGATGGAAGAGTCATACTTGGACCAAGTGTTGAAAAGTTTGAAAAAGAACTTGCAGAATACTTAGCTGTTAAACATGCAATAGGCGTAGCTAACGGTAGTGATGCTCTTGTTATTTCACTTCATGCTATCGGAATTGAAAAAGGTGAAAAAGTTGTAACCACCCCTTACACCTTCTTTGCTACCGCTTCTTGTATCGTTCGCAACGGAGGTGTTCCTGTATTTGTTGATGTTGAACCCGATACATACAATATTGACCTAAACCAGGTAGAACAAGTGTTAAGGAGAGAAAAGATAAAAGTTGTAATTCCTGTCCATCTATTTGGTCGTACAGTTGATTTTGAAAAATTGGACTTCCTAAAACAAAAGTTTGATGTTAAAATATTGGAGGATGCCGCACAATCGATAGGAAGCGAAGGGAAAATTGGCAATATTGTCAAAAAATCAGGTACTTTTGGCGATATTGGCATTTTTTCTTTTTTCCCAACTAAAAACCTGGGAGCTTATGGAGATGCCGGAGCAATAGTGACAAACGACGACCAACTTGCCGAACGTGCACGGATGCTTAGACAACATGGTTCTAAGAAAAAGTATTATCACGAGATGGTTGGTTACAACTCAAGGCTTGATTCAATCCATGCCGCAATACTGAGCATCAAGCTTAAGTACTTAGAAGAATGGACACAAAGGAGAATAGAAATAGCGAAAACGTATCAACGACTTTTTGAAGAAAAGAAACTCCCAATAAAGTATCCAAAAGTTGAAGAAAAAGGTTACAGAAGCCACGTTTACCATCAATATGTTGTTGAATTCGAAGACGAAAAAACAAGAGACAGAGTTAGAGAACACCTAACGAAGAACGAGATTGGAACAGCGCTTTACTATCCATTGCCTTTGCATTTACAGAAATGTTTTGCTGAGTATGGTTACAAACAAGGGGATTTTCCTGTTGCAGAAAAGTTATCAAAGACAACACTTGCACTCCCGATATTCCCAGAACTTACAGATGAAGAAATTCAGTTTGTAGTAGAAAAAATAAGCGAGGTGTTATAAAATGGCGGAAATTATTAGTGATGCACAGAAAGAACAATTTTTACAAACATTGGAGAACTTTGTTAGAAGATACCTCCGAGTTAAGGAAACCATCAAAGAACTTAACAAAGAAAGAAAGGACCTTGAAGATGCCATTATTCAAATGGTTGAGGGCACTGACATTGACCATATAATAGTTGATGGCGTTGTCGTAGAGTTTGAGAATAGGACAAAAATCAAGTTGAAATAAGGATAAAGGTTAAACCAAGCTGGGAAACAGACAGAAAAAGAAAAAGTTTCCCAGCAAAAATTTCCAAAATCTTAGCGTGGGGGGAAAAGAGTATGGAGAGTATTAACAGGTATTTCGGTATCTCGCAGGCAGGTTCTACGGTTCGCAGAGAAGTTGTAGCCGGTATTACCACCTTCTTGACGATGGCTTACATCGTCTTTGTTAACCCTTCCATCCTCGTTCAAGCTGTCCCGGGAATCTTTGACCAAACAGGGAAGATTATTGACCAGGCTCTTTACAACTCATACTATGGTGCATTTATGGTTGCAACCATCGTAGGTGGTGCTGTTGCAACAATCATCATGGGACTTTTTGCAAATTATCCATTTGCACTTGCACCTGGTATGGGGCTCAATGCGTATTTTACCTACACGGTTTGTTTAAAACTTGGAATTCCCTGGCAGTTAGCGTTAACGGCTGTCTTTATCGAAGGGCTCATCTTTGTTTTTCTGACAGTTACGGGTGCGAGAGCATTTGTAGCAAGGGCTGTGCCACAGCCTGTAAAAGCAGCAACAGGTGCCGGTATTGGACTTTTTATAGCACTTATAGGTCTTAAAAATGCAGGAATCGTGATGCCCGACCCTGTGACTGCTGTCACACTTGGACATTTGAACAGACCTGATACATTATTAGCAATTCTTGGCTTCTTCATAACAGTAGTTCTGTTTGCATTGAACGTTCCGGGGTCGATTCTCCTTGGTATAATACTCACAACTATAATTGGTGCCACTCCTCTTTTCAACGTCACTCAATATCAAGGAATAATAGGAAAAATTCCTGATATATCTCCTACCTTCTTCAAATTGCAGTTCGATGCTCAAACACTTCTTTCCGGAACTTTCTGGGTTGTTGTTGCTACATTCTTCTTTGTTGATTTCTTCGACACACTCGGAACACTAACAGGTCTTGCTGAAGGAACAGGCTTTGCAAAGAAGAATGGAGAATTAGAAAGAGGCACGAGGGCATATCTTGCAGACGCTATAGGAACAGTTGTGGGTGCACTCTTTGGGACATCAACAGTTACAACTTACATAGAAAGTAGCACTGGTATTGCAGTTGGGGGAAGAACAGGTTTAACGGCAGTTGTCGTTGCTTTACTCATGCTTGCCATGTTATTCTTCTCACCACTTGCTTTGACAATTCCAGCTGCCGCAACTGCTCCAGCACTTATATTCGTTGGTGTGCTTATGGTCAAGAGCTTGATGAGTATCAAGTGGGATGATGTAACGGATGCAGTTCCTGCGTTTGTAACGCTTACGATGATTCCATTTACCTACTCAATTGCAAACGGTATAGCTCTTGGAATAATAACATATCCTATTGTCAAAACGCTTTCTGGAAAACGCAAAGAAGTTCATTGGTTCACATGGATGCTTGCAATTCTCTTTATTGCCTACTTGACGTTCTTCAGAGAATAAAATACCACTTAAAACTTGCCCCCGACTCAAAAGTCGGGGGTTTCATTTTAACGGAAACGGTGTGGTATACTAAAAAGCGAACATAAGCCCCAAATTTTGTCTTGCCATTGTTTCGGGGATGGGGGAAAATTTTCATGAAAAAACGTAAAAAGGCTCTATTCTCGAACTCATTAAAAAGATTTAGGAACGGCAGTGTTCTAGTTGCGGTGCTCGTTATTCTTATTATAACTGTTGTAATACTCAGCAAATTGTGGTTCCTCTTAGGACTTCGTTTGAAAGGTTATCCATAAGAACAACCATTTTGAAAGAACTTCTCAAAAATGAACCATTAAACGATATTAAATTCAGCATTTTGGCTTCTGTTCTTGATAAGATGGTCTCTCAAAAATTTCTCACTTGCTCTACCGATGAACCTTCTAAAAAGATATGATGACTTGTGACCAGATGGCACAGGTATTTTTTTAGCATTTGGTAGTAATCTGTAAAAACCATTTGAAGCTTGAGATGGTATAACTTTATCAAACACTCCTGTGAACATTAGAACTGGTTGGTTAATGAACTTTGCATACGAAATGGGGTCGTAATGAAAACACGTCGGAGTAAGCGAGAATATCTCGTCTATACTTTTCAGTGCGTGAACCTTTTTTCTACTTGCACTCCTCAGTTCGACGCATTTTTGCTCATCCTTGCATCCCCATTCGTTACTGTATTTCTTGTATCCTTCCCTAACTGGTTCCACATAAGGTGAATACCAATTTATCCATCGCCAATCTCCGCCCGAAAATGCGATGATACCAGCCTCCAATCGTTTATCCAAAGCCATACTCATTGCCGTTATCATACCACCGAAGCTAAATCCAATGATACCTGTTGGAAGACTTTTCACATCTTCGAGCATCTCAAGTAAATCGAGAGTTCTTCTCACATCTTTAACTGCCTGATGAAATCTAACGACACAATGTGCCGGTGAATGATGAAAGAACGGTTCACCACCATTCCAGTCAGGTTTTGCACGCTGCATGTGATAGGGTTGAATCACAAAAAATGTTTCGATACCTTTCGAAGCAAAATACTCGCCAAACCACATAAGATAGGGTATATGTCCATTGCCTATTCCGTGTAAAAATATAACCTTTGCCCAAGGATTTGTTGCACGGAAACGATACGTGTAAATCCTCTTTGATTCAGGAATATCAGGTTCATACACTGCATCATACGACAGCAGTTCATACTTTTCTGTTCTTTCAACCTTAAGGTTAAACGGTAGTGTCCTATCATACTCGTAGATGAACAATCCTATCACCCCCATCAAAGGTGAACATTATTTGAAATATCTGTTCACTCACTTCTGGAATAGTACAAAGAGTGTCCTGTTGTGTATCCAAGAAGCAAACCATAATAAACATCCGAAAACCAGTGGTTTTTTGACCAAAGTCGCTGAAGTGAGAATATTGTTGGAACAGCATACCAAAACTTTCCGAACCTTTCAGCGACAGGTGTAAATATCGCCCAACTTAACGCGGTATGTCCTGATGGAAATGATTGGTAGGTGTTTTCCATTGAAAAGAATTTAAAAAGGAAAGGATTTCCATTAACATAAGGTCTTGCACGCCCCACGAGAAACTTTATGGTTCCTGTTAAAATTGCACTTATTGTGAAACTTTCGATAACAGTCCACGCTGTGTAGCTATCAAATGGGAATATCAATCCTGATACAACTACTGAAATTAATGCGAAATCAAAAATATCAATATCGTTCAATACCTCGAGGAAATCTGACCTTGGAATGCTTTCGTTAATAGGACCGTCGAGTGCAAAGCTAAAAGCTCCTAATGAGAACAGGTAAATTTGCGAATTTGTGGTTTTAAATAAAGACACTAAGTCCACTCTCAACTCATCAAAATAATCCGCACTACAGCAATTTTGACCAAAGGATAAGTTAAAATTGAGTAGTATTACTAAAAAAATTACTACAAACCTAACATGAGTGTTTAAAAATTTTAATTTCCCCATTCAATCTCACTCCTGACAGACCGCATCCTAAAAAAATTATACTCTTTGTCTATTACTTTTCAACCAAAACCCATTTCAAACTTCGCCCAATTGCTTGAAAAGTAGTATAATAAAAAAAGAAGTATGATTTAAAAGTGAGGTGATAAGTAATGAAAGGGATTAATTTTACTATCATTTTCATCATTGCAGTATTCGTAATAGGTGGCATTGCTATTTACGCTTACGAGCACTTTCGTTACTCCCCATATGCCCTACAAGTTGATCTAGGAGTAGTCAAAGAATGGCTTAAAGACAGGCATGTTGACCTCGTTGATACTAAACTAATCTATGAACTAAACAACACAAAGTTGCTTATTGATAAACATCAAACACCGTACGAGTTTGCTCTGACAATTTACCCGATCCTTTCGCTTTTTAAAGACAACACAACTCGTTTGGAAATACCACTAAAGTCTACAGACAAAGTGTTGCCCCTAAGGTTTAAATACGTTGATGGAAAAGTTGTTGTCTCAATGAGCAAATGTGAAATACCCGTTGGTTCAAATATACTGTCGATAAACGGCTATCCTATCGAAGATATCTTAGAAAAGTATAAAAGGTTGTATCCCATGTGTGAGAACTTCCAGCAAGTATACTCTTTTGTAGATAAGCTCCTCCCATACTATCCCAAGATAATCGATGCAAGCACTTTACAAATCAAGTACCAGCTACCCAATTCATTAGCCCAACGTACATCTTACATCAAAACCATTTCCTTTAAGGATTTCCAAAAAGATATGCATTTAAAACCTGTTGAGCTATACGACCTGGGACAATACACCGTTGTAAAGATTAACACCTTTGATATTTCAAAAAAAGAAGATATGAAAGTTGTGGAAGAAATCTTTCAAGAACTATCAAAAAAGAATGGAAGCGTAATTTTCGATTTGCGTTACGCTTCTGATGGTGATGCCGCCATCCCCTCAGCCATCATCTCAAAGCTTATAGATAAACCAACTTATCTTTATCCAAAATTGATAACACGCTACAAATACCGTCAAGTGGAAAAAAAGCAAATTCCCATTGAACCAGACATCGCCAGAATTTCCAGAGACATCTATTTCCTTGTAGACGGTTCCTGTTTTTACACGCCTCACAAAATTCTGCTTTCTTTTGTAGCAACTAATAGGATTGGTAAGGTGTTAACAACAGAGAATGAAACAGGCTCACTTTTCTCGGACCTTTCATTTTACACAGATGAATTCTGGAAAATTCTCCCAAACACGAGAGCTTATATCGTAATGCCATTATCAAAAGTACTCGTTGAAAACAATTTACAAGAGGACCAGATTCAAGTTGTTAATCTGGCAATTGATGAAAGCCAGCTGTTCGACAAAACGTTATATGAAGGCTGGCTTAAAGAATTAATTTCCATGATAAAATAAAGTCACAAAAAATCTTAGAGGTGAGAGTATGTTCTCAGAAAGAATATTAAAGTATCTTCAAGAAACAAAAGTTGTAGATTTTCTTGACGAGTTAGAAATAGCTGCGTATGTTGTAGATAAAGACCGACATATTGTTTTTTGGAATAAGCAAGCTAAAAAGTTGACTGGTTACGAAGCAAGAGAAGTTGTTGGTAAACCCTGTGCTGAACAAGTATTGAACCATGTTGACAGAACGGGTATTCCTGTGTGTAAAACAGAACTGTGCCCACTTTATCAATCAATCAAAAATGGTATCCCTGTTCAAGTCCCTTTTGCAGTGTACGGGCTTACCAAATCAGGAAAAAGGCGCCCATTTTCCGTTGTTGGTTTGCCCATAAAAAAGGGAAACGAAGTACTTGGTGCTATTGAATTATTCACGGATGCCGAAAAAATGGACGCTGATATGGCTATTGCTATAAGAATTCAAGAAAGTTTTGTCCCACAAAACACCGAAAATATCGAATTCTTCTACAGACCATCCACTGGACTTGGTGGAGATATGATATATTACAATCCACCTTGGGTAGGTATAATAGACATAAGTGGACACGGTATAGCTGCTGCACTTGTAAGCATGCTTATTCGTACTACTTTGGATACAATAATTGCGTTTGACCCTCCCTTACAAGGTTTACCGTTCCTTCTGGAAAACGAACTCAAAAAATTCAGCCTTCAAAGCATATACCTCACAGGCATTATCGGTCAACTTAGCGAGGATGTTTATAGATTTGTCAACATGGGACATCCTTCACCAATAAACGTGACCAAAAAGACATTGATTGAAACGAAAAATGTGATACCCGTCGGATTTGGGTTCTCCGAAGAATACGATGAATCCGCCATCAACACTTACAACCTAAACGATGGAAACTTGCTGTTGTATACAGATGGATTAACGGAGATGAAAACAAAATCAGGGATGCTTACTACTCAAGGATTGCTTAATATAATTTCACCAAATGATACTACGTCGACTATATATCTCAAAACACTGCATTTGCGCGCTTCAGGTTTACAAGAAGATGATATAACTATGGTATTGTTCAAAAAATAACTATACTTGCCCACAAATGCAGGCTCTGTTTCCTTTCAAATAACTATCTGGAGCCCACAAGCTAACTGTAAAGCAGTTGACTAATCGAATAAGTAAATTACTTTGCTTTATGCAGAGCCAAATAGGGGGATACTGTATTTCTAATTAAATTTGGAATAAATCCAATCAGGGGGTGAAGTTATGAACTATTCTCAAAAATCGGGGTTTAAAGTTCTAAGGGTGATGCTAATCTTTTTCTCAATCTTGGCATTCGCACTCGATGTAAAAATTACCTCTCCTAAAGATGGAAGCTACGTTTCATCCGAGTTCTTAGTTAATATTTCAGCCGGTGACCAAAAAGGCATTAAATTAGTTGAGCTATACGTTAACGGGTTCAAAATTTCGGAAAAACTTAAAGAACCTTACGAGTTCCAAATTCCAATTAACATCGGTCAACTTAAGTGGAAGCTTCAAATTGGTAAGTCCACAGCATCTTCCCCAGCATTGACAGCTGATGGAACAATCTACGTTGCGACCAAAGATACTAACCTGTATGCTATTACCCCTGATGGAAGAATAAAGTGGAAGTTCAAAACCGGCGGTGCAATTCTTTCTTCACCTGCAGTAGGATCTGACGGAACTGTATATATCGGTAGTTCAGACACATATCTTTATGCTATAAAACCAGATGGTTCACTGAAATGGAAATTCAAAACAAACGACCGCATCGTTTCTTCTCCATCCATAGGAAAAGATGGCACGATATATGTTGGAAGCTATGATGGCTATTTTTACGCTGTTACAAAGGATGGTAAGCTTTTATGGAAATTTAAGACCAGTGGTTGGATTTCCTCTTCACCGGCTATTACAGAAAATGCAATATACTTTGGAGGTTCTGACGATCACTTTTACGCAGTCACTCCCTCAGGTAAACTTATTTGGAAGTTCAAGACGAATAACGATATAACCTCCTCACCTGCAATTGCAACTGATGGCACAATTTACTTTGGAAGCCTCGACAACTTCCTTTATTCAATCAATCCTGATGGAACATTGAAGTGGAAGTTTGAAACTGGTGATGATATCGTTTCTTCACCTGTAATAGGACCCGACGGAACGATTTACACAACAAGTAAAGATGGCTATCTGTATGCAATTTCACAAGACGGAACAGTAAAGTGGAAATTTAAAACAGAGAAAGAAATAATCTCCTCTCCACTAATAGGTGCTGATGGCAAGATTTACGTACCAAGTTCCGATAGTATCCTTTATTGTCTATCATCCGATGGCCAGCTATCCTGGAGCTTCAAAGCAGCTGACGCCATTACCTCATCACCTGCTATAAATCCTGGCGGAACGATTTACTTTACCACAGCAAATGGAATTATTTACGCAGTTCAAACTTCTTCGTTTGGACTCGCAAACAGTTCTTGGCCCAAGTTCAAGGGAAATGCCTGCAATACAGCACTTTTTGGTGACAGTTCAGGAATCAGCTCATATTTGGAACTAAAAGCAATTGCGTATAACAAATCTGGTAACAAGGCACAAGCAGTTATAAAAGTCACGCCGGATTACGTGCCTCCAGTTGTTTACTTCAAAACCTTGAAGGATGGAGACTTTGTAAAGAAGGAGTTCACCATAGAAACCGAAGCGAAAGATGATAACGGTATCAGCAAAGTAGAATTGTATTTAGGAAGCCAAAAAATAGCGGAGAAACTAACTCCACCATACACATTTGTTGTCGACCTAAACACTGTTCAAATTCCCAAAATAGAAACCCTAAGCATAGAAAACGAAGGAAGAGAAATATGGAAGGCAAAATTGAATAGCGAAGTATGGGCAAGTCCTGCGCTGGCAAGAGACGGAACAATGTACATAGGAACTTATGATGGTTTTGTGTACTCAGTGACCCCTTCTGGCCAAGCTAAATGGAAATTCCAAACAAACGGAAAAGTTCATGCTTCACCGACAGTATCGAAGGATGGAACAATATACGTTGCGAATCTCAATGGTTATCTATACGCCTTATCCTCAGATGGTACTTTGAAATGGGATTTTAAAGTTGGGAATGCAATATACTCATCACCAGCCATTAGCACAGAAGATAGTACTATTTTCTTTGGAAGTCAAGACGGATTCATATACGCTGTGGATGCTGATGGGAAACTGAAATGGAAATTCCAAACTAACGGTGAAATTCTTTCGTCGCCAGCTATAGACTATAATGGGACAATTTACATCGCTAGTAAGGACGGGTATCTGTACGCACTAACACCAACAGGTGAACTGCTTTGGAAATTTAAAACGGAAGGTGAAATAGCCATATCTCCAGCACTAGGTATTGATGGTAGCATATTTATTGCAAGTAGTGATAAATACCTTTACGCAATCACGTCAGAAGGAAAACTCAAATGGAAATTTCAGACACATGGTACTCCAAAATACTCAGCAGTAATTGGTCCAGATGGAACGATTTATATAAGCAGCGACAAACTCTATGCAATTTCACCAGATGGAAAGCTAAAGTGGGAATTTGAAACTGATAACCCCGTTACTTCATCCCCTACGCTTGGCGTTGATAATTTAATCTATGTTACAGCCGGCAAGTATCTATATGCGATAACTGTTTCAGGTGAAAAGAAATGGGTTTTAGAACTTGAAGAAGACGCAGGAGTTTTGATGTCTCCGACAATTAATGATGACGGTAGGTTGTACATCTCAGGTTCAAATGGTTATTTGTTTGCAATTCAATCTTCTTCGTTGGGATTAGCAGCAAGTCCTTGGCCCAAGCTTGGCAGAAATCTCGCAAATACGGCAAATATCCTCGATGAACTTGACTATTCAGGAATCAAATTGGAACTAACCGTAGTTGCTTACGACGTTGCGGAGAACAAAAACAAGCAAAGGGTATTTGTTAAAACAGACAACACAGAACCACAGGTTTACATCTCACCGTACAATGACAGAACAGTAGTCACTGGAAATGTTCAAATAACTACCTACGCATTTGATAAAAGCGGAATAGGAAAACTGGAAACGTATCTTGAAGAACAAAAAGTCCACGAAACTAACGCAGGATTTGCACTTTTGAACATCAATACTTCAGAATATGAAGAAAAACCATATACATTAAAAGTAATTGCGCAGGACAAGTATGGGAACAAATCAGAAAAATACATAACCCTCATCATCGATAGAACTCCTCCGAAATTATCATTTATAGATTTGACAGATGGTTCAACAATAACGAAAGAGTCAAGGATTGCTGTAACAGCAAATGACGAAAACGGAGTTTCCAAAGTTGAGTTGTACGTTGCCGGACAGAAAATAAGTGAGGTAACCTCTGAACCTTACGAATTCAATTTAAACCTCCGTGAAGGTGTGCTCAAGTGGAAAATAAAAACCAACGGTGACATACTCTCAACCCCCGCTTTAGTTGAAGATGGAACAATCTACATTGGAAGTCTTGATGGTTACCTATATGCAGTATCTCCTGATGGAGAAATCAAGTGGAAATTTCCAACTGGCTATGAGATTTGGTCATCGCCCGCTATAGGTGACGATGGCACAATATACATTGGAAGTAGCGATAGCTATCTTTATGCTGTTACACCAGATGGTAAGCTAAAGTGGAAATTTAAAACTGGCTATGAAATCTGGTCATCACCTGCTATAGCTCCCGACGGAACAATCTACCTTGCAAGTAAAGACAGTTACGTATATGCACTCACACCACAAGGAAAACTGAAATGGATATTTCAAACTGGAAATTGGATTTACTCTTCCCCAGCGATTGGTAACGACGGCACCATATACGTAGCAAGCACCGACAAGCACTTATATGCAATTTCACCCACAGGAAAGCTCAGATGGAAATTCAAAATGGATGGTGAAATCTTGGCTTCACCTGCTATTGGAGCCGACGGCACAATTTATATAGGATGCAGAGATACCAATCTATATGCCATCTCACCAAACGGAAACCTGAAATGGAAATTCAAAACAAACGGAGAAATACTCTCGTGTCCGGCGATAGGACCTGACGGCACTATTTATTTCGGTAGTGCAGACAACCATTTCTATGCTGTATCACCTGATGGAAAGTTGAAGTGGAAACTCAGAACTGGAGATTCAATAACTTCCTCCGCATTGATTGGTGCTGATGGTGTTATATACATAGGCAGCAACGATAACAATTTGTACGCGATAACTTCAGACGGAAAGTTCAAATGGAGATTCCAAGCAGGTGAGGATATAGCTTCCGGTCTGACAATTAGTAAAGATGGTGTAATATATTTTGGAAGCGATGACAACCACCTTTACGCACTTTACACAACATCATTTGGATTGGCTAACACACCTTGGCCCAAAGACAGAGCAAATAACCTAAACACAGGAAGGTCTGGGGATAAGTATGGTGTATCGGACGGTGCAGTCACAATTAAGGCCGTTGCTTACGACATTGTCGGAAATTCAAGCGAATATGGAATCCTGGTGTTTGTAAAATGGTAAATCTGAAACTTCACAAATGCTTACTTGCGAAACGTAATATGTAAAATATTCCGCAGTTCATCTCGCACGGCTTCAATCATTCTTGAAGCCGTGCTTTTTCATTATACCTTCCGCTTTTCAAAACCGAATCAAAGCAAAGCATTACATAAAAAGGTTTTGCAAATCAAAAAAATACAAAATACTTGCTTGGTGCGAAGGTATAAATATCCAGGTTATACAAGTAAAGGGTTTCTTTGATTGTCCTAATAGTCGATACTCAATACTCAAAAATCTGATAATTCTCAGTCAACTTCCAAGTAATTAAAATCAAGTACACTGACTCTCATATTTCGTTATTGACAATATTCGAATTTTCTTATATACTAAAACTGGAAATCAAAATTCCTCATGGAAGGTGGTCTATATGGAATTGGAAAACGTGGCAGAATTATTAAAAATAATTGGTCATCCAATAAGATTAAAAATACTACAGCTTCTAAAACGAAATGGTGAATTGTGTGTTTGTGAGCTTCTTCCTTTGCTGGAAGTAAGCCAACCCAACCTATCTCAACACCTTTCGATTCTGAGATTGAGTGGATTGGTCGAAAATAACAAAGTGGGTAATACTATCAGATATCGACTCTCAGATAACGAACTATTGCGCGAAATTTTAGAAATCATCGAAAAACATACGAACTTGGAGGTGGGTTTAAATGATAAGTGAGATTAAACTGTTTATAGCTCTCCTTATCGTCTTTTTGATTTTCTACTTCGTTCCATTTGATTTACCTATTGTCAGTGAAAGCATTCTCAACGGTTTCAAGATGCTCAATGAATACGCACGCGAACATGTCCTTCTCTGCCTCGTGCCAGCGTTCTTTATAGCTGGAACAATCTCGGTCATGCTAAAGAAAGATGCTATTCTAAAATTACTTGGTCCTGACGCTAAACGATACATCTCTTACCCGATTGCTGCAGTCAGTGGGGCTATTCTTGCTGTGTGTTCTTGTACAATTCTTCCACTATTTGGGGGTATATACAAAAAGGGCGCTGGAATTGGACCTGCAACGACATTTTTATTTGCTGGACCTGCGATAAATATTGCTGCAATATTCTTGACCGCTCGTGTGCTCGGCTGGGACTTAGGAATCGCCAGAATGATTGCAACAATTATAGCAGCGATAATAATTGGTCTCA
Source organism: Fervidobacterium sp. (assembly GCF_059913585.1). Classification (NCBI taxonomy): domain Bacteria; kingdom Thermotogati; phylum Thermotogota; class Thermotogae; order Thermotogales; family Fervidobacteriaceae; genus Fervidobacterium; species Fervidobacterium sp. The sequence continues at coordinate 15,701 of NZ_DBOLZL010000022.1, read as the reverse complement.
TAATGGAATTCCTATTCAAAGAAAAAGGAGTTGGGGGTTTTGTCCAAACAACCTCGGATGGCACTGACAATGTAAAAGCAGTAGCTTTCTTCCTGATACAGCTACTCTTCATCATTGTCTCAGGACTAAAGATTAACCCTACCGTTAAATATTCGAGTTTGGGCGTTCTTGGTATAACCACATTAGCAATGGCGGTATTTGCTTTTGAAAAAGACCAAACAAAGAGTTGGATAGCAGAAACTTGGGACTTTGCGAAAAAGATACTCCCATATCTATTTGTTGGTGTATTCCTTGCAGGAGTCATTACAAAACTATTGCCTCAAGATATAGTTGTTTACCTGCTTGGAAAAAATAACCTGTTCTCAACGTTTATCGCTTCCATTATCGGAGCACTGATGTACTTTGCAACCCTTACAGAAGTTCCTATAGTCCAGGCACTCACACAACTTGGAATGGCAAAAGGTCCAACACTTGCACTGCTTATGGCAGGAAACACACTTAGCTTGCCAAGTATGATAGTTATCACAAAACTGCTTGGCAAAAAGAAAGCATTTACATATTTCGGACTGGTTGTGTTCTTCTCAACTTTATTTGGAATGATATACGGGCTAATAGCCTAATATAACAAAAGAATAGAAGGAGGGGAAGTTATATGGCAAAGAAAATCGAAGTTCTCGGTGCAGGTTGTCCAAAGTGTAAACAAACTATCAAAATCATGGAAATGGCAGTTCAAGAACTTGGAATCGATGCAGTTATCGAAAAAGTCCAAGACATCAACGAAATCATCTCCAGAGGAATAGTCGCAACTCCAGCGGTGGCAATTGATGGAAAAGTAGTATTGAGTGGAAAGATACCAACGTTGGATGAAGCAAAGGCATTGTTAAGTAAATAAAAAATTGCTTGATAATCAAAAAAGCTGAGCGGAAAGTTACCCTGCTCAGCTTTTTTACATTATTACTCACATTACTCGCTTTCCGAAAAACGCAAAGATAATTTTTTTGAAAATAAAAATACCTGCTATTTGATTGAAAAAACAGAAACACGCAATTCAAATACTGCTACTTTCTTCTTCTATTAAGCTCTTTTATAACATCTTCAAGTGTTACATCCATATCAACCATTAAAACGGTTAGATGATAAATTAAATCGGCAATCTCCCAAATCGCATTTTCCTTATCGTTCATTAAATATCCTGTGATTACTTCAACTGCCTCCTCGCCAAATTTTTTTGCGATTTTAGACTTTCCTTCAACAAAAAGCTTAGCTGTATAAGAACCTTCTGGCAAATTATTCTTCCTTTCAAGAACAGTTTTATACAAAACAGACCAGGCCTGCAAGTTTTCTTGAGTCATAGAGGTTTTTTGTTCGTGTTCTAAAAAAATATCCGGTTTGAATGAAGAAGTGGCACTAATAAATTCACTTTTAAAAAAGCAACTTCTGTTGCCTGTATGACAAGCCACTTTGTCATCTGGAAAATTTACGATGTAAAGATAAGCATCCTCGTCGCAATCCTTTCTTATCTCAACAACCTTCATTATATTACCTGAAGTCTCTCCTTTTTTCCAAATTTTTCTTCTTTCTCTTGAAAAAAAGTGAGCGTAACCTGTGCTCTTAGTTAGTTCAATAGCCTCATTATTTGCATAAGCCAGCATCAAAACCTCTCCACTTTTTGCTTCCTGAACGATAACTGGAAAAAGTAGCATAGATTCACCTCCAATTAACACCATCAAATCCTTACATATACACCTTTTTCCCTCAAGTATTTCTTAAGTTCGATAGGAGAAATTTCACCAAAATGAAAGATAGAAGCAGCGAGTGCTGCGTCGATACCGATATTAAAAACTTCCAAAAAATCAGAAAAATTTCCTGCGCCACCTGAAGCGATAATTGGTATATCCAACACATCCCGAGCTAAGCTTAACATTTCCAAATCGTACCCAAACTTTGTTCCATCTCTGTCAATGCTTGTAAGTAGAACCTCGCCAGCCCCCCGCTCTTGAACCTCAAATAACCAATCTTTTAGCCTAAGTCCAGTATTTTTCTTACCAGAATGCGAAAAGACAATGAACTCTCCAGAGCACCTCTTAGCATCAACAGCGACAACAACAGCCTGTCTACCGAATTTATTTGCTATTTTTGTTATCAAATCTGGGTTTTCAATAGCAGCCGTATTTATCGAAACCTTATCGGCACCATTTGTGATAAGCTCAGCAGCAATTTCATAACTGTTTATGCCTCCTCCCACTGTGAAAGGAATATCCAATTGCTCCGCCACTTTGGTAACCAGTTCGGCAACGATCTTTCGCTTTTCAATCGAAGCAGTTACATCAAGAAACACAAGCTCATCGATGCAAAGTTCACTATAAAATTTTGCAAGCTCGACGAGCTCTCCACTATGTCTAAGTCCTTCAAAATTCACACCTTTAACTACAACTCCATCCTTCACGTCGAGACAAGCAATAATTCTTTTAGCTAACATACTTTTTCATCACCTCTTTGCTCAAATAACCATCCAAAAAAGACCTTCCGACTATGACTCCAGCAAAGACCCCGTTAGTCTCTTTGTAAAGCGTTTTTGCATTTTCAAGAACTTTTTCAGACGATACACCACCGGCAGCGTAAATTTTCAAACCACTTTTCACAGCAAGCTTTTTAGTCAAACCGAAGTCTCTTTCTTGCATTGTGCCATCATATTCAACACAAGTGTGAATCAATTCAGTAAGACCATACGATTTCAATTCCAAGAGAAACGAGAGCACATCTCGGTCATCTTGTTTCATCCAGCCATTGTATTGCATTAACCCATTCCTTGTGTCCAGGCTAAAGATTGGTGTTACACCCATATTAATCAAATTGGCAATAGCCTTAGGCTTTTCAATCAACATCGAGCTAAAAATCTGTCTTTTAAATCCCATCTCCAAAAGCTCTTTCGAATACTCCAAACTTCTTATTCCACCTCCAAGCTGGACATGACAGGAGTAATCAGCCAGTTCCACCAAAAGTTCTCTATTCACATCGCTATTGTCAATTGCCATAGATAAGTCAACAATATGCACAAGTGGAAATCCATCCTTTATAAGTTCAGAAACTAAGTCTTTTAGATGAAACTTATAAACTATCATATTTTGCTTACTTCCGTTAACCATTCGTACTACTCTTTGGTTGTATAAATCTACTGCTGGGATAACGAGCATCGAATCACCTCTTGTAGAAGTTTATTACCTATGTGCGAACTTTTTTCCGGATGAAATTGAAAACCAATAGTTTTATTATGCATTACGGCTGATGGAAATACCTCACCATCATACTCCGTCGTTGCCAAAACTATCTCGTCTTTACACACTGCCCTGTATGAATGAACAAAGTAATAAAATCCTCTTGGAAAATTGTTTTTAAAATCCACAACGTTCCAACCTACATGTGGAAGTCTTCTACTTGATAACCTAACCACTTCACCCTCCAAAAGCCCAAGTCCTACGCTTCCATGTGCTTCCTCGCTTCTTTCAAAAAGTAGTTGCATACCAAGACAAACTCCAATAATTAATTTTTCATTGGAGGCGTGCATTTGAACATATTTATCGAGTCTGCTATCTCTAATTCTTCTCATACCCTCTTCGAAATGTCCAACTCCTGGCAAGAACAGTATGTCGTACAATTCATTGGTCGGTTCGTACACCAAATCTATCAGAGCGCTAAACTTTCCTATTTCAACAGCTCGTATTACACCTCTGTAAAGGTTCATAATATTACCTGGTCCGACAGCGATGATACCAATCCTTAGTTCCTTAGCTTTCAATCTATCATCCCCTTTGTACTCAAAAATTGCGAAGGTTGAACTGCCTTTCTGATTGCTAAACCAAAAGCTTTAAAACAGGCTTCGATGACATGGTGCTCGTTTCTACCGGAAAACTTAACGAAGTGAACTGTAATTTTTGCGTTATTTGAGAATCCTTTCATGAATTCTTCGAATGCTTCAGTTGGAAAATCCTCAATATATGCACCTATAAACTCGAAATTTTTAAAAAAGAACGGTCTACCTGAAAGGTCTACATAAGCGCCAACGAGCGCTTCATCCATCGGAACTGTTGCCTCTCCAAATCTTGTAATCTTAGAATAGTCAACCGCTTTTTTAAAAACCTTACCTAAAACTATTCCAACATCTTCGATTAAGTGGTGCGCAATACCATCTAAAGACTCACAGACCTCAAGCTTTAAGCCTAACCCAGAGTACGTTGAAAAAGTTGAGAGCATATGGTCCAAAAACCTCACGCCAGTACTTCCTTCTAAGAAGCTACCAGATGTTGATAGACTGATTTTAACTTTTGTTTCCTTTGTTATCCTCTCTTCGACAAATAAATCAACAGGTTCTATTTTACTCATTAAAATCACCTCTCCACTTTTCCAACTCAGCGAGGACGAGATCGTTTTCTTTTCTCGAACCAACAGTAATTCTTATCCCTTCATCAAAATAACGAACAGCAATACCCTTTGAAATAAACCGCACTTTAATATCTTCAATCTCCTCCTTTTTCAAAAAGATAAAAATGAAATTCCCCTTGGAATCTGTAACATTGAATCCAAGCTGCTTTGCTTTATCTAATACACGTTCTCTTTCCGTGATTATGTAATCAATACGCCTTTCGAAAAGTTCCAAATTATCAAGTGCAGCCTTTGCTAGTAACTGAGAGATATAATTAAGGTTATAAGGCAAGCGTACTCTGTTGTAAGCTTCAATAAACTTCTCATTTGAGATAACGTAACCAATTCTCTGGGCAGCTAAGGAAAAGGCCTTCGAAAAAGTTCTAACAACAGCTAAATTCTCATACCTTTTTATCAAATCAACGTACGTAACCTTGGAAAACTCATAGTAGGCTTCATCAAGGACAAGAAAGGCTTTCGATTTTAAAATACGCTCAATATCCTCGACAGGAAAGATATGACCAGTTGGATTATTCGGATTGGGGACGAATACAACATCGCCTTCTTTGAAATTAAAATTTGGAATCCTAAAATTATCTTCGAGCGGTATTTCTACATACTGTACACCGAGAGCCCTCGAAAAGATTTTGTAACAGCTATACGTTGGAGTAAAAAAAATAGCGCGTTCGAACATCGATAAAATAACGTATATAATTTCATCCGCACCGTTACCAACCGATATATTCCTTTCGTAAATCCCATCAATACCGACATACGTGCTTAATTTTTTCAAAAATTCCGCATCAGGTGAATCATAGTAGATACGAAAGTTATCTAAATCGATACTTTTAAACACATCTATCAAAATCTCTTCTGGAAACGGAAATGGATTTTCATTGAGTGCCAAATAAATTTCCGCACGTTCTTCACTTTTATATTCAACAGTTCTGGAAAACACATTTTCTAAAACCCTCACAAATTATCCCTCCTAATATCTACAGCCTTAGCGTGCGCTTCAAATCCCTCCCACCTTGCCATCTTTGAATAAATTTTACTTTTCTCAAAAAACTCTGCTTTCGAAAAATAAGTAATAAAGACCCTTTTAACAAAATCAGACACTCTTAATCCAGATGAGAAACGCGCACTACTATAAGTAGGAAGCACATGGTTCGGACCGGCGCCATAATCTCCAACACTTTCGCAGGTATACTTCCCCATAAAAACGGAACCTGCGTTTTTTACCTTTCCAATTAATTCAAAAGGATTTTCAACGAGCAATTCCAAATGCTCTGGTGCGATAACATTAGAAATCTCTAAAGCCATTTGTATGCTCTCAACCAACATGACAATCCCATTTTTCTTCAAAGACATCTTGACGGTTTCTCTTCTTTCAGGCGTTAATTCCTTAAGTTGACGCTCAATCTCACTATCTATTTCCTCAAAATACACCTTGGAGGTTGTTATCAAAACTGACATAGCATTTTCATCATGTTCGGACTGAGAAAGGAAATCAGCGACTACAAAATTCAATGTCACACTCTCGTCAGCTATTATCACCAATTCACTTGGACCTGCCACAGAATCGATACCTACGTCCCCAAAGACAATCTTTTTAGCCAGGGAAACGAATACCCCACCAGGTCCCACAATCTTATCTACTCTCTTAATTGATTCCGTTCCATACGCAAGGGCAGCAATAGCATGTGCACCGCCCATTTTATAAATTTCTCTAATTCCCAACATTTTAGCCACAGAAATTACATAGTCAGAAACTTTTCCACGTTCATCCGGTGGAGTAACTACAACTATTCTCTCGACTCCAGCAATGATAGCAGGAACAGCACACATTATGAGCGTTGAAAAATAGCTCGCCTTCCCACCTGGAACATAAATTCCAACACTCTCAAGCGGGACAACCAATTCTCCCAAAATACTTCCATTATGTGTTGCGTAAAACATAGAATTCTCCTTTTGACGTTCGTGAAAATTCATAACATCCTTAATAACTACTGACACACTTTGCTCAAAATCATCATCCACCATAATTTCTTCGAATTCTTCAGGCTTAACGCGAATATCTTCGAGCTTTAAAGGAAATTTCTCAAACCTGCTTACAAACTCACTCAGAGCTTTATCTCCTTCGTGCTTGACCTTATTTACAATATCTTGAACTCTCTTTTCAAAAGCCACAAAAGATTGCTGTCGGGTATTTAAAAATTGCTCAACATCTCTTATTGAAGGATTAACCAACTTAGCTAACCTTAACATCATCAATCCCCCTTTTCAACCTTTCTAAGAAGTTCATTATTTCAGCCCTTTTAGTTCTATAACTAACAGGATTCAACACAACGTGTAATCGAATTAACAATATTTCCTCAAGCACCTTCAACCGATTCTCCCGAAGTGTACGACCTGTCTGAGTAATATCGACTATAAAATCAGCTAAACCTACAATAGGAGCGAGCTCCACAGAACCTTTTAATGTAACAATTCTACACTTCCAACCTTTTGACTCACAAAACCTCTGGGTTATATGTGGAAACTTCGTAGCTATCGATACCTCTCCAGAGGGAATCTCCTTATCTTCTGGTCCAGCAAAAACCATCTTGCTTAACTCAGAAGGTAAATAGAAAGGCTGTAATAGCTCTACACCAGTTTCAACTAAAACATCTGTTCCACAAAAACCGATGTCCGCTGCACCTTGCAAAAGATACGTTGGCACATCGAAAGGTCTAACAAGAAAACCGACCAACTCTTGTGAACGATAAATTATAGATGTTTTCTCGTTGAACACATAACCAGCTCTTTCCAAATAGCTATTAACTTCTTCTTCGAGTCTGCCCTTAGGAATAGCTAATCTCAGCATCGTCTCACCTCCTCAAATATACAACCACCAACACCCTTTTCGCCATTCACTGTATACTGACCACCAGCAGCAACTACTTTTGAAAGACTAACATCGTAAATCGTAAATACGAGACCCGAGTAATGCTCCTCTGTTCTTGCAAGTGAAAGGTCTATCTCTATCCTCAAGTCCTGAAATTTGTTAGAAATTCTCGATATTACTTTGTACAGGTCGCTTTTAACTTTCTCAGGAACATTTATGTTTGCAATCTTCTCTTTTTCCCTGTCATACATACTATTTTCAATAACAGCTTTAATCTTTGAAAAGTCTATCTTTTCAAACTTCTCAACTTGTGAAAGAAACTCAACCTCTGCAAGATTCTTTGAATTTAGAATTCTAAGAATCTTATCATGAATCTCTTCAGGAATATCTCTTAACAAATACTCATACACATCTGTGTGCCCGAGTTCTAAAATGAAGGGACCATCGTAAATTTCATACAAACTAAAGAATAAAAGTTCGACTATTTCAACAAAATCCTCCACCGCATCACTGGGAATAACTTCCAGTCCCAACTGATATTCGGCGTACAAATCATCGCCAACATACCTGTAAACAAAACCTGAATACCAAAACTTAGAAAGCTTTTTTATGCTATACTCCTTTCTAAACTCGATAACAGACTTTGTGAAATCACTTTGCAGAGTATAAAGTTTCCCTTTCCTATCCATTAAGAAATTACCAAACTTAGTGTTTTCATTAACCGATTTTAAAGCTGTAAAAACAATCTCATCATAACCTTTTTCTACAACCCGTTCGTAGAACTTTATCAAATTACTAAAAACCAAAGCTCTCACCTCCAGCATTTCGTGAAAAATACAAATAAAAAAAGGGCCACGTTTTCTTAAACGTGGCCCTTGCGGTCGAGTTTAGCTTAACTCCAATAGCTAAACTCCCGGAGGATAAACCGCCGGGCCTTTATTGTGATGATGGAGTTTTGAAATTAAATTAAAATAGCCGGAGAAATCAGAAAGTTTCATTAGGATACACCTCTGGAAAACATCTTTTCTCATATTATATCCAGACAGTAAGAAAAAGTCAATATGCATCTGATTCATATATCCCCCATTTTTTCAAAAGCTCCTTAGCAACCTTTTCTCCTTCTTCTGTCATGATACCAGACTTTGAACGATTTGAAGTATGAATCAACCCTTCTTCAACTAATTCATCTATAACACCAAAGTTATACCCCTTCCAGAATCTTCTTACTTCAAATCCGAAGTTCTTTTCTTTCCAAGAAGTTAAATACATAAGCATGAGAGTCATCTCTTTAACAGCTTCTTCAACATTTCTAGACACAAGTATCACCTCCAACAAATTCAATATCGTCCTATCACTCAAAATTATACCAAACCAAAGCCCGAACAATAATATGTTTTTTCGCCATTTGAAAACAAGCAAATAACTGAGCATAGCCTGACAACTTTTTCAAAAAATCATTTTGTTATGGAAACTAAATTCAAATTCCAGTAATTGGTATTTCCCTTTTTAGGTTCGTTAAAAAGAAACAAAAAAACAAAAATTGATATTGGTTTTGGAATAAAAAAATGTTATAATATTCATTAGCCAAAAGCCTTTTTTCTTTTGTCATTTCCGACAAAAGGAATTTTGGTTTTTTTCAGCGTCTAATAAGCCAAAGGAATATTACATACATATGCTAAAATCGTAACATTAATAGACACTACCTAAACTGCAAAAGGGGGCTTCTTTATGAAAAAAGATGAAGTTCTTGTAAGAATCATTAACTCGCTTAATGTTCTCAACAAACTCTCTAAGAACATTACAGAACACGAACTATTTGACAACATCACAGAACGAAGGGAAAAACTTAGAAAAATTGACGAACTCACAAAAAAACTTGAGAGATACAAACTCAAACTTGAAAGAGACGAAATAGAAATTGCCTTCATGGGGCAAGAAAAAGTGGGGAAGAGTGCGTTCATTAATGCTTTCATCAAGAAAAATATTCTACCCTCAGCCCAGGAAAGAGCCACTTATACAGTAACAGAATTAAGGTATGCAGAAAAAGGAAAAGTAGTAGTTGAATTCTACACAGAAGAGGAATTTCTTAAGGAAGTGTTTAGACCACTTCTGAGAGAAATAGGATACCCTAAGCCTGATGAACAAGACCTTTACAGTGTCTCAGTAGACGACTTAGAGAAACATTTTGAAAGTTTAAAAGAAAAGAATAAAGCTTTGTACAACGAACATATTAATCGCGGAAAGAATGACCTACTTGATATGTTGAATGCACGCCAGACATTAAAAACATTATTTGCAACTGGGCGAATTGAATTTCCTGAAGATAGATTAGAAGACTACAAGCCATATATAACAGACAGGTACAAAAGCCGTGGAGTTAGGTCTGTAACAATCTATTCTGAGCGATTGGAAGATATCCCCAACGTTGTAGTATACGACCTTCCTGGATTTGATTCTCCCACATTCTCACATTCTAAGTTCACCATTGATAAGGTGAAAGATGCAGACGCTGTTGTTATGCTACGTTTAGATGACCCAAGCTTCAAGGGACCTGAAGTTGAGATTATAAAAGCCACAAGAGAAGATGATGGCGTTGAATTGAAAGAAAAACTTTTCTTCTTCATTAACAAGATAGATAGGATACATACAATTGATGAGTTTAATATAAGACTTGAGAAATTTAAGAATGAACTAATCGCAAATGGATTAGATGTAGGAGAAGAGCGTATCTTCTGTGGTTCGGCATTAGCCGTTCTTTATGCATGTGGAGAAGATAAATCAGAAGAAGCTCGAATAGCATACGATAAAATTAAAAGCACGTACGGAGACAAATTTATCAACTCTATAGACGAGATATATCACAGCCTTGTCAATTACGCCAACACCGAGCGCTCAAAAATTCTTGAGAGACGAATTAACGCTATAATTGAAGAAACAAAGAAATTTATCGATGATGTCCTGCAAACTATAAATGTAAAAGCAGAAGAACTTGATGTTTTTAACTTTGTCACTGACACTGTCTTAGAGGTGCGAAGAGAAGCATATGAAAAAATCAAAACTGGACTTGAGGAGTACATCAATCGAGAAAAGAAACAGCTTGATGAGAAGAAACCATTAAGTACAAAACTGAAACAGCATGTTCAAACTGAAATCAAAAACCTTTCTCAAGAAGAAATTGAGCAGATTAAACAAAGCATAGAAGCACGTTCTTCATCATCTCACGAACAGCCAGAGGCACTTAACAAAGAATGGCGAATGGAATTACTTAAAAGGACAAGAGAAAAGTTTTCTGGTTCGTTTAAAACAATAATAAAAATTGAGACTGACAGAATAGAAGATGACTTAACAACTCTCTTCGTCGAAGCTCTGAAACCTGATGAGGAATCCGTTAAACCCGAACTCAAGAACAAAGCGAAAGAATTCATTCACGAAAAGATGGGACCTTTATTCGAGGAATCGGCAATAGAACTTTTGGTTGACAGATTCTCACAACACATAATAGAACTAATGATGACTCCTCTTGGTGTGGATAGGTATAATAAATTCAAAGATGTCGAAAAAGAAGTTTTCAGCTTATTTGTGTTCCATAAAGGTGTCAACCTTTCCAAATCTGAAACCTTAAAGTTAGCTGTATTCAATGTTTTAGTGCAAGAACCAACCATAGATGCTGTAAGACCGAAGTTTGAAGAGATATTAAAAGACAAAAATCTCACAGAACAACTTTTCAAACATCTTGAAGAAACTTTTGTATTTGTTCCGTATGACTATATGCTAAGGGAAATTGAAAAATACAAAAGTTTCTTTGAAGAGCATGGTGTAAAGTTCGATGACTTAAAATCGATTTCAAACAAGATATATGATTACATTTCAGCGGCTGAAGAGGGCGACATGCTAAAAGTTTTGCTTAACGAAAGAAGAGCTCAGAACTATGAAGATGTGAAAAACGAAATAGAAAACGACATTGCAAATCTCAAAGATGTTCTCCAACAATGTGTTGTATCGGCAATAAATCCTGAGGACGCATTGAAAAATCAATTAACCAAGTATGTAAACATACTAATAGCTAAGATTGATGGTAAGGACTTTGATAAGTTTATTAAGGAAAACATAAAATTAATCAGACAGCGAAGTCTTTCCGAAGCAAAGAAAATAGAAACTCGCAAAATAAGACTCGAAGAAATTATCAGCGACCTGCAAGACTTAAAAGCTGAGCTGGATGGTAGATTAAAATTCTCCAAATGATTATAAAAAAACGTAAAACAATTATTAAGGGGTGATATTATGGACCATAAAAAAGTGAAAGAGGCACTTATTACAAATGACAAAAGCGAGTTAAAACAAAACCTCGAATTAGATAGAATCATCGTTTGGGCTGGTAAAGAACCCCTATACTCTGTTATCGAACAAGCAAAAGACTTGCCACTGCACAAGAAACTAACACTTCGGGCTTGCAAAGAAGTTGAATACACAGAGGAGGCAATATTCAAAACTGCTGGTTATTCTAAGGTAGCAAAAAGGCTTTCAGATATACTTTCTGAAAAACCAGTTTTGGATGAAAATGACCGAATACTAATCAGAGGTTCGGCTTTAAATGAAGTATTTGAGACAATACAACAATTAATAAATTTGAGTTATATAGCCGACGTCTACACAACTGAAGAAGAAAAAAAGAGAATGACCTTGGAGAAAATGCTAAATAGATATGAGGACTTAAGCCAAGAATTAAAAGATTTCATTGAACACATTCGCAATTTGAAAAATGAAAAAGAAAACGAAAAATTCAATGACAGAATAGATGCCATATTAAAAAACGCTGAAAAAACTGAAGAATCACTTGAAATGTTCAAAAGTGATAATGTTATAAAAATCGCGGTGTTCGCAACAAAAAAGTCCGGAAAGAGCATGTTGGTTAATGCCTTATTAGGTGAAGAATACGCACCAACAAGCCTTGAACTTGCCACTCCTAACATAATTATATACAAGCCCAACAAAAGTAAAACTATCTTCTTAGAATACAAAGGTGAAAGAAAAGAATTTTTAAACGCAAGCGAACTCAAAACATATATCAAATCAGAATTTGAAAAACACAACCTAAAAGGAACTGCGCTCGACGATATGGTGATCTACTATCCGGAAAAAGAAGGAATCAACTACGAAATTTGGGACACACCAGGTCCGGACCTTGCTGGCTCTGAGCACAAAGCATTAACAGAAAGAGCAATAAAAGAAACAGACGTGGCTATATTCATCGTGGACTATTCAAAATATGCTCAGCAAAGTGAAGTTGATATTCTAAATGAAATAAGAGATATCTTTACTCATCAGGACAAAAAGTACTCGCTTATAGGTGTTATAAACAAAATAGACTTGATGTTCCAAGATGCAAACGTAGAGCACAGTATTGTCAAAATTTCTGACTTTATGTTTGAAAAATTTAAAGAGCTTGGTTTTCAACAATTTATGGTAATTCCAACAACAGCTATGATGTATTTCTATTTAAATGAAATATCAAAGATGTTCCCGGAAATAAAAAACCAAGAGGATGCTAGGAAGTATATTGATAACATACTTGATGAAAAATTCGACCAGTTGAGCAGTGAAATGAAAACCTATCTCACAACTGTTTTAAATTACTCGAACAGTTTGAGAAATGTATTTGGCAGGGAGAAAAAATTGACATTTGATGAGTTAATCAGATTAACAAACTTTTCGATGGTTATAAAATATATAACCTACATCTTCGAAAACAAAGCTCAGGTAGAAAAAGAGTATTCATATGCGAAAACAATCTCCACAACGTCAACGACAATATTTAACGAGCTCAATTCATCAAAAGTGCTATTGGCTGAAGAACTTGACAGAATAATAGAGGCAATAAGAGAGTTTGAGTCTGAAACAAGTAACATTGGTGAGGAGTTCAGTAAACTAGTCGGAGATAAGAAATCCGAATTTTCGAAAGAATTGAAGGAAACGAAAGAAGAACTCATAAAGAAAATCAAACTATCGGTTGACGATGCTACAAAGAGAAAATGGGAAGCGATAAGAAATGAGTTTTGGAATTGGTTCAACCGTGTTGTTAATGGTGAGGAAGAGTCTACAGTCTTTGAACCAACCCTTGATTTCTCAGACTTGGAAAATATTATAAGTAATAACCTCGAAACTACTAAAAATGATATAGCCGAGTCTGTGAAAAAGATCAATTTAGCGCTCAACGAAACAATAAGCAAAGACTATGAAAAATTCAAACAAGCAGTAGACAGTTTAAACAAAGAGTTGTCAGATATCCTTTGCAACCAAAATGAAGAGAATGCACTTTTAGAAGTTCCTAACATTGATTTAACACTTAACATCGAAGTTTTGTTACAACAATTCATTGAGCAAATACCAGATGTTCAATACCAAAAAGTAGATATTACTGGTGACCTTGAAATGAAGAATCCGATTGTATTGATTGGAATAAAGATATTAAAGGAATTTTCAAAAATGTTTGGTAAAAATCTGAAGATTGAAGAATATCGTTACAACCCACAAACTATCGTAGAAAAACTGATGGCCTTTTACGAACAAGTCGAAGAACAATTCGATAATTATGTCAAACAAATCGAAGAAAATTTGACAGACTTAGTTAATAACATATACAAAGAATTTGAAAATGTGCTAAACTCTCAAGTATTACAAATAGATGACTTCTACAAATCAGTATCGGAAGTTCTGAAGAATCGTAAACAAGATGTGGAATTAGAAAAAAGTGAAAGAGAAGCTCTTGTTTCACTTTACGAAGAAATTCTAAGAAGATTTGAACACTTGAAAAAAACCTTAGACTTTATCTTTTCAGATTAATCAGGAGGTAATAAGATGCTCCTCAACAATCTTTACAACGACTGTTTAGTCAACGAAAAAGGAAGAACCATTTTAAAAAAACTCTGCGACCTTGTTGGAGCTTACGAACTAAAAAAATCTATAGAGGACATAACTTCTCAGAGTTCCAAGACGGAGAGCTACGAACTATCGAAAACTCTTAGTTCACTTGTCAAAACAAAAATAGAGAAAATCTTGGGAAATTATAACCTTATCACATTCCTAATAGAACTCATAGACATTTCCATTCCAGGTTTAGGTGAACAAATAAGATTGGTTACAAATGACGAGGTAGAGCTGTCTTATGCTGCTAAAAATCTCGAATACCATGGAAAATTGAGAAAAAACTTTCAAAACATTAGAAGCCAAAAAACGGGCGATTCAAAAATTATTCGAAAAGGTTTTATTGATTTCGTAAATAGCAAATCAGATGAAGAACTCAGGGAATTACTTGATTTAATACTTACAAATGGTGAACTCTACCGTCTGTTCGTTGAAGAAATTATAGACGAGACAGGAGAACAATATAAAAAGCGCTATGAAAAAATCAAAGAGGTGATCAATAGAGTTATTTCAACTCCAGCACAAGAGTCCAAAAATGGTACAAAACAAAACCATAACAAAAAAATGAGTACAAAACAGAAAAAATCTAACCTCTTTAAAGTAATGTTGATTATCTTACTTTTCACCATCATCGTCATAATTATTGCGATTTCTTTGACAAAAAACAAAAGTGCTTCACCCCAAAGCCAATTGTCTGGTACTACGACAATAGACACGCCTACTGAAACAGCTACACCTGTCAAAACCTCGGTTGAAGCGACAGACTTAAAACAGGAAAAACTTGGCGACCAAAAAGCTCCAGAAAAGGTAATTCCAACAACTATAAATTCAACAAATACACAAAATAATGTTAATAAGATTCCTTTAACACAAGAACAAGCATCTGCAACCAATTACACTACAAAATCAACCCAAAATACTGACAGCAAACAAACAACTCCAACAATTTTAGATACAAACACCGGTTCGAGAAAATAGAAAATGACAAATCGATTGATAGATAAAGTGCACTTTTGTCTACAAGTATTTAGATTATCGTATAGAATGACTTATGAGGGGGACTGCATATGGAAAATAAGATGACAAATTTAGTCATCACTTCAAGTAAAAAGGAACTAAAGCGTGCTCTTGAACTGGGACAACCTTGCATTTGGAGAGGAAAAGAAGAACTACACAACGTTCTTGAGGAGCTTTCTGATGATATACCACAAGAAATGAAAATCAAAATGCGAGTTTGCAGAGAAGTTGACTCTGGAAAAAGTGCCACATTTTCCACAAATTCTTTTGAAAAAGAAGTTAGGTCTCTTTCAGAACTTGTCAAGTTAAAAGATTCTTTCGACATATCAGATTCCTTGATTTTCACCGAAGACACCCCTCCAGAAATTGTTTTCGACACCATCCAACAATTGTTGAACCTCGGTGTCTTCATCGATGTCAAAACAGCCGATTTAGTAAGAAAGAGCAGAATTTTATC
>NZ_DBOLZL010000021.1:0-21095 GCF_059913585.1 Fervidobacterium sp. | reverse complement strand
TCAGAGGATACGTCTTTTAGTGAAGAAATAAAGACATATTTAACAGAAATATCCAACTATGCAAACTATCTGCGGAGCGCGTATGGAATAAAAAAACCAAAATATGAAGATATACAGAAAGCAACAAACTTCATGCAAGTAGAGGGATATATCAACTACATTTCACAAACAAAAGCAAAAGTGGAAAGAGACTATGTCCACGCTACGGCAATGTCTAGCACAGCTACGGAAATCCAAAACCGGGTAAAAACTTCTATCTTGTTACTCTCAGAACAAAAGGAAACGATAAAGAAGGCACTTGATGAATTCCTTGAAAAAGTAAATAATCTAAACAACAACTCACTCTCAATTCCAAGCGTGATAGACCAAGAATTTGAGAAGATGGAAAACGAAATAAAAGAAAACCTGAAGAAAATTAATAGCGATTACATAAGCCAAATTATTGATTCCGCAAAAAAACTATTTGAAGAGCAAAAAAAGGAACAGTTAGAGTATCTTGAATATAAATTTAAAAAAGAGCTTCAAGATATTCTTTTCGGAAAAAAGGATTCCAAGGAGATTTCCTTCAGGGTGTATTTTGACCTCTCAGAAGACACCGCGAGAAGTTTAGCTGACAAATCCTCGGAACGTCTTCAGAACGTACAGGCAGTACTTAAAACTTCTTTAAAAAACTTGGAAGAAGGTTTAAAGTATGAACTAAACAGACACCACGAAAATTACATAAAAGCCCTGACAGAATTAACTAAGAACCTCCAACAAATCTTACAACTTAATCATGATGAATACCTTTTCCAATTGCCAAGCATATCTGTATCTGAGATAAGTATATCCAATTATCTTTCTGATTTTGCAGAAAACACATCATTTAGATTTAAGGGAGATTTGATAAACTTGTCCGTTGATGCTTTACTGAAGGAAAAGAATTGGTTTGACAAATTTGCTGATTTCTTCAAGGTACTCTTTGGCGAAAAAGTTTCGAAGTATAAAACTGATGAAAAAGCTTGGAAGGAACTCATGCAATCCGTGGAAAAAACGGTAGATGAACAAGTAGAACAAAGTATTAAAGGGCTCAATGAAAGGTTAGAAAAAGCTTTAAGCAACGAAAGTTCCAAATTTTTTGAAAAAGAAATCAAGCAAAATCTTGACCACCTCAAAGAAGAGCTCAAGAGTCAATTCGATAACTACTATAGTTCCGTGACAAACGCCGTTAAAGAGTTACGCTCTGATTTAGATAAAGATATACGTTCGAAAGAACATCTGGCAAAATTGTATAAAAACATTGAAAAAAGCTTTAGCTACATATCAAAGATATTAAGAGATATTGAGCTTATTGAATGATTAGTTAAGGGGAGGCACCAACATGCTCTTGAAAGATTTTTTCATACGATTAATAAAACACAAAGAAGGCAGAAGTGGGCTTGAAGAATTAGCACACTTTTTGAGGCTACAAGAAGTCGAATCCAAACTTTCGAGTTTGGATAGTATCGATACAAATTCATATGAGTTTAACAACCTTTCGTTTGATTTAGCACAAGCTCTCAGCTCAGCTTTCGAAGAAAAACTGGAAGCATTTCTTAAGACTGAAAATGGTATTTACAATCAGTACTCTTTTCTTTACACATTACTCGATTTGTCCGTGCCTGGTCTTGGTGAAGAACTAAGAAAAGTCATATCTAACTACCAGGACTTATACTATGCCATATACATGGTTAGCAAGAATGCAAAGCTTCTGAATTTTGAGCAACTAACAAGAGTCAACGAGGAAAATTACTTAGTAAAAGAATTTAAAGCATTCCTCTCAAAAAAGAATTCAGAAGAGTTTAACAAAATTGTGGAACTAATAAAACAAATAGGTAAGCTCTGGGAACTGTACATCGAAAAACTCGACGATGAGCTGAAAGGTAGCTTCGTACATGGCTTTAACACGGCAAAAAAGACCGTTACGGATTATTTAAGCCGCCCTCAACCAGTTGCAAATCAGCAACAGATAACCAAATCTGGGTACAAGCCTTCCGGTTCGTATAAATCATTTAGCACGACCCATAGACACATTAAAAAAAGTAACGCTAAGGTTCTCGTTATTATAACAATCATTGCAATTGTTATGATTCTAATATCAATTCTTGTTTTAACAAACCGTTCCAAGACAACAGGACAAAATAATAAAGAAACATCTGTTTTGCAAATTGATTCTCAATTACTAAGCTATCATGACTTTTCTTTCCTCAGGAAAAATTCTTAGACGGCAGGGATAAAACGTGAAGAATAGCAAAGTTACCGTAGTTAATTCTCTCAACGACCTTTCAGAAAAGCTTGACCACACCAAGATTTTGGTGTGGTCAGGTTTTGATTCACTGCATGAACTACTCGATAAGCATAATGAAGAACTTGCACCATACGCAAACGGAATGTTATACATAGTGAAAGAAATCCACTTCTCAGATGGAGCTTTTTGTAAATTAGGAAAGTGGCGTTTTCAAGCTTCTTCCTTTTCAGAACTAATTAGTAGTATTCTTGCACATCAGTCAAAACTGGATAACGTTACTCAATTAAGCGATATACCCAAGGTCTATTTAAAAACAACGGATGAAAAGTTAGTACTTGAAACAGAGCAGCAGTTCCTAAATGCTCGAATAGTTGCTTTCGTCCAAACGGTTCAAGAAAAAAAACAAGATTTTTCAGTGAGAATGTTAATTGAGAACAAAGCCACTGTGTTAAAATATCTGGATGCAATTGTCAGTTCCTCAAACTCAAAACAAGCGAGCATTGATGAAATTGCACTCAAAATAAAGTCAATTTTAGAATTAATAGAGAACATAAAAGCGAAAAGATTAAGACTTGCTGTTGTTGGAAACAAAAAGTCTGGAAAAAGCGCGTTAATTAACGCACTTCTTGGAAACGAATATGCATTCTCGAGTTTCGAACTCCCAACTCCTGGTACAGTCATCTACACTCCAAACGGTAGTCTGCAAATTACTGTTGAATATCGGGGTCAAAAATTGCAGTTCCATGATATTAAGGAATTAAAGAAATTCCTCAGAAAAAAATTCTCAGAAGCAGTTAAATCTAAAGAAGTAATCCGGGAAATGGTAGTGTATTACCCTTCGAATTCAGAGATAAACTATGAGATTTGGGATACACCAGGCACTGACTTGGCAGGTGTAGATTACGAAGAAGCACTTAACGAAGCTTTACAAAAAGTCGACGGTGTAATTTTTGTTATTGACTACTCCAAGTATGCACAAGAGAGTGAAATAAATTTGCTGAAAAAGGTGTTTCGTGAATGGGAAGCAAGAGGGCGAAAGACCCCGGTACTAATTGTTTTAAACAAAATTGATGAGATGTTTTCTGATGCAAACAGTAACCAAAATATAGAATCAGCAAGAGAATTCATATACCAAAAGCTACTTACTCTCGGATTTTCCAACTTCGTTCTAATTCCCTGTTCTGCATTGATTCATTTCAACTTTATAAAAACACTTGAACGGATTCCTAAACTAAGGGAAGCGGAGAATATCGCAGAAGAATTAGAAAAGATAGATGACGAAATTCACAAAAGTAAAGAATTCCAAACAGATGGTTTTATTACACATTTTACAAGCATTCAGAACTTTTTTAAAACCATAAAAGTAAAGCACATTTCAAAAAAGAACACCTCAACTATGAATTTTGAAAGGCTTCTCGAATACACAAACATACCTCTGGTTTCCGATTACGTAAAACACGTTTACGTGAGAAAGCTGCTCAAAGATGAAACCGAAAAATTGCTCCGAAAATTGAACGGGTTATCGAAAATACTATTGTTATATACAAAACTTACCAAAACACAAAAAGAGCAAGCTAAATTACTGCTGGGTTCTATCGATAAAGGCTCGAGAAAGGATACAGCAATAGAAAAAGCAAAGAATTCTGTGCGATATTTCAAACAACTGTTCGATGAGGATAAGAAAGTCTTATTAAAAAGTATACATAAGTATACCAACATTTATTTTTCGCATATTGTTAACAACTACGTTGTTCGCTTTTATGAGCAACTTTATAGTGACCTCTACTATATTTTACGCAACAAGAAAGAACCAATCATAGATTTCAACACAACGTTGAACGAGGTAAAACATCTGCTGGAGAAGTTTCTTGACAATCTCCAGGAGATGATAATGGCGCATATCAATATAATTAAAAGCTCTGCTTTACAAGACAAAGAAAACTTTGAAAAAAGCATAAGGAGAATAACAGATGTTCTTGCACTAATATCACCGGCACACTCATTACACATTTACATTGTCAATAACCTCTACAGAATTGATAACTTGACGCTTAAATGCGTTGCACAATTCGAGCACCTTAAAAAACAAATAGAAGAAATAAGCCCACTTAGTATTGATATGCGAAATTACATAAAACGAAAACCAGTTCACACACTTTTATTAAATGTTATCCTCAAAATATTGACTTTTGGGCGCTATGACTACGAAATATACAAATGTGATACGCAGAAACTGGAGAACTCCTTCAACGAGGTATTGACAAACTTTAAAACAAAATTAGTATCTCTCTTAAAAACGGTAATAACTGAAACCTCTTCTGAAATCGAAAAGCTATACGAAGAACTGAGAATTGAATACGATGAGAAATCTTACCTTGCTCTAAAGTATATTTCAAAACTGCTCGAAACCATAAACGAAGTGCAAATGAGTTTGGAGTAGATAGAGTAGATAAGGAAATTGAACCTACTTGAAAAACAATATGTTGACGTTCTCTTCGGAAAAGCCAATAGTAGCTTGTCCTTTTGCAAGAAAGTTCACACTTAGAAACAGAGAGAAATTGACAATAGTTTTGGCAGATGTCTTAAGAGATTACCTTGTCGAAACAGGTCAAACCCCGATTATTCAAGCAAGTTGGTAAGAAATTCAAGCTCAGCAAAAAATGACTTCGAGGGAAAAGACAGGTTTGATGGTTTTTTTAAGAGTTTAAGGCTCTATTAAGCCTAACTTTCCAGAACTTTCATATATTATTCTTTCTTAGAAACCATTAATGCTACAAAGTATCCTAAAACCAACTCCAAACTATTTCTTTAATGGATATTTAACACAATGGATTACAGCTAGCTACCATTTTGATTTTAGTATTTTGTAACTTTGTTAATTAACAGAATTACCAATTCCTTATACCCCTGCTAAACTTGTACCAGATTTGAGAAGTCATCAGTTATCGCGGTATTTACCAGTATAAGCTTCCTAATATTAACAGAGAGTTTTTGACAGGATAAATGTTATTGCTTTATAAACCTCTATATATCAAACTTTGCTGAAAGGGGGAATGCTCAGATGGTAAAAGTAAAGAGTATTGTTGGAATAGTTCTTGGAATTATTTTTTTCGCATTTTTGGAAAAAGCTTTTTTTTGCTTCCTCAGCACTTAGAATGGCTTGGCTTGTAGGTATCCTAATTTCGACATTTTTGGGTGTCTTCTTCGCACCTATTATTAGTTTAATCGGTGGAATAGTTACTGGAAGCATCGTTTCCATGTTTTTAGATGACAAATTTAATCCGTCGCACTTCGCTCTTGTACTCAACGATAACGGAGAAAATGTTGATTATGTTACAGGAACGTACCTTTCTTTAATAATATTTACACTACTTGCGGTCTTAATAGCAATATTGAAGAAATATGGCATGTTAAAAGGTGTCTTTAAACCTGTATTGTCAGTTATCTTGATAATAGTAATACTTTTCACAGGAATTATTTCTTATTTATATGGTGCAAGTAAAATATTATATAAAATTGACGAAGGACTTAGTTCATGGTGGAAATCACTGTCGCGTAGTGATGCATTAGTCAATATCATTATACTGCTTATAGTCGTACTTGTATCCCTATCCTTAGCCATACTCATATACAAATTATTCCAAATATTGCAAGTTATAAAGTCTACTAAAAAAGGAACCGGCGACCTGGATAAAGATAAACCTGAAAATGATACAAAGATCGTGCCAACCGAGAATTCTGAAAACAACTGATAAAAAACACTAAGCAATAAAGAGCTCTAAGATTTAATAGTTTCCAAAAGTGCTATGCAAGAGCAAATATATTTTGTACCTTTCGATCAACATAGCTCTGGTATTCCACCAAAAACTTTTGGTGCATCCTTCATGAGCAACAGCTTGGCGGTGACACTTTGCTATGGGCTTAGTAGTCGGAGACTCATGCCGTAAATGTGGCAAGTACATGGGATGAAGGCGGTCGTTCCCACCCGAGGAGGTCTGACGGACACACTTATTGATAACCTACTCAGTGATGGGTAGCAGAACCGTCAGAAGTCAAGAGAAGTCATAGTAGTCGAAAGATGGAAAGCAGAAAACCGAAAAGGGCTACCTTGGAGAAAGAAGTGTGGAACCCGAGGATAACCAAGGATTGCGAATGTCATCAACGACAGTTCCAGAAACACAATCCAGAGTGCAGTAGCGCATGACAACTAAAGAAACCGCCGTATACCGGTCGGTACGTACGGTGGTGTAAGAAAAGACTGGGTAAATTACCTAATTACCCAGTCTTTATTCGCTTACATTGGTACCTTTCTTCTTTATAAAGCTTTATGTATTCTCTCATATTTCACTTGTATTCTTCTTTCTTCTCTCCTTTCATCTTTACTAATTCTTCTTTGAAATAACTTTCGTCTATATCTTTCTCTTTTAGCTTCCTCATTGTCAGGATATAAATTACCTCCTTTTGCCCTTATTTGCATTATGCCTCTTGTCAATTTGTCCTATTTTCTTTTTACTTTCGAAATTCTTGCCAAGGAATTTGTCTAACAATCCGTTGCTTAAGTTCAGTAAAATATTTCCTATGCCTTTGACCTTCTTTAGCTAAAAAAACACCCCCTCGATGGTTTTACTTTTATCACTTAGGGGGTTTTTCGTTTTGGTTTCAGTCCAGAATAGGCTAAAGATGATTAAAATAACCAAAAAGCGTGTGAGATGTTATCCTAACACACAAACACAGAAATCGATAATTACCAACCAACCTGTCTTAGCTGATAGCACAACCTAACTCACATCTCTTGCGCTGGAAATTCCTGTTTGATAGTAAACAACCCAATGATGCAAAGAATAATTCCTAAAAGTATCCCTATCGCTCCTACGCCAAAAACAATCAATAGAATACCGCCCCATTTGAACAATTTCGTTGCTTCGGAGAAAATCTTCATGTTTGTAGCTAAAGCCAATTCTTTACAGGCTTTGTAGAGGAACATGTAATACAGGATCATTAGGATTACACCCACAATCAATGGTTCTACCGAAATCTGCAACTCTAAACGCCCGTTGTTGAACAATGGACTAACGAAATAATCAAAGAATGAAAAATAAAAAAAGTTAACCCACAACATTCCAGTTATATCTGTAACTGCACTACCCACAAAATAAGAAGCTATCTTCTTTCGCCCAGTTGCTTTTGCAAGCATGAGTGCTCCGACAACAAGCAGTAGTAATCCTATTAAATGTATGATTAAACTCACAAAGGTGTTGGTTGCGGATAATTTTGAAACTTCAATCCTACGATAAACTATAAAATCCAAGAACGGTCCCAAAGATGGTATTAACGAAAGAAACGACGAAACTAACAAACCTATCCCTGCAATTCGACCAGCTTTCTGCATGGTTTCCCCCTATACAATTTACAATTAATGTAACCAAAAAAACAGATTTAGTGCTTGCGATACTTGGAAACACCTTTTTATCCTCATGGTCTACTCTGTGGTTGGTAGGTATATTTTGAAAATAATGTTTTTACTCCTCTTCAAAATAATCCGAATCAATCTTTTTAATCTCAATAACACTATCCACACGCACGCCGAGGTTGTATTTAATCATATAATCGAGCAACTTGTCACCATCGATAAGAACAACTTTTATATCCTTGATGTTTTCAGCATATTGCAGAGCTTCTTTAGTAAACGATGCAGTTGTGATGAATATCCCCTTTCTTGCACCCTTGCCATGGAGTGCTCCAACAAAGCTCTGGATTTCCTTTCTACCTATCGATTGTCCAGGATTGTATCTTTTTGCCTGAAGGTATATATTATCCAACCCGAGAACGTCTTCTTTAATCACTCCATCAACACCTTCATCGCCACTTTTTCCAAGCACTTTGCTTGCTTCTTCGAACGACCCACCATATCCCATCTTCACAATCAATTCCAAAACAAGCTTCTCAAAAAACTGAGGACTCTTTTCAAGAATTCTCTGTTTTAATTCGTCTTTGAGCTTTTCTTTAAGAATCTTAAGTTGTTCAGATATTATTTCTTCAGGTGGTTGTTCAGTTGGAACGCCAGTATTATTCTCCACTGGCTTATCAGCGAGGTTTTCCAAATCCTTGGAATAAATCACTTTAGGATTCTTTTTCAATACATCCAAGCCTCGGCGCGTTATTCTATAGACACCCCTGTAGACACCCCTCTCATTCTCTGGATTTTCTATAACTGAGGCTCTCCTTAAATGAAAAATTGACCATCCAACTCTATTAATGAAGATAAAATCATTACCACTTTGAAGCCTCATCCTTCTTTCTTCTTCTGTAACGTTAAAATACTTGGCTAAATGTTCGATTATCTCTTTTTTTGTATGTTCTTTCCCATCTGCAAGAAGTTCGAGAATGGGTTTATAGCATTCATAAGTTTTTGGAAGCATTTTGGATATCCTCCTTTTTGTACCTAAATCCTCTTTTCTCGGACGATTGTTGGGAAACATTTCACCACTCATTCGTGAACTCACTGTTCACTTGCTCAACAAGTGCGTTGATACTCCTTATCCAATATTGGGTATATTTCTTTGAAGATTCTCGTTCTTTGTTATACAAGAACAATCTTACTTTTACTTCGTAATCTTCAGCATAGAATTTTTTCGGCACTCCGTTGTCTGTGAAAAGTTCCTCGAAACCATCTATCTTTCTTTCTGCATCAACGTGTTCAGTGCCTTTTGGATCAACAAAAACGACCAGATATCTGTTGCCTTTCTTGAACCAGAATATGAAATCAGGATAAAAGCGTGCCTCCTGGTCATCTTTATCAAGATAAGGTATGTAAATATTATCCTTTCGTTCAACAAGTTTACTGAAAAGCCACCAATCAACCTCAAACTTGTTTGACGCTGAGCGTAATTCGTTTAAGAAATCGATTTCGCTTGGTTCTTTAATCAAATCAGCAATCTTGTTTCTAACTACTTCTCTGTTAAGTGCCTCTAGGACAGGAACGTAATAATGTTCTTCAAAGAACTCTATCAAAAGGTCAATTCCTGAGGATTCGCTAACTGAAAGAAATTCTCTTCCTTTCCTACCTCCATAAACTTCGTCAACTGCTTCCTTTACATGCTGGACTTTATCCTCTGGAAGTCTGATAAGAATCCTTTTGTAATGATTAATATGTTCTTCATCGTCAACTGAGAACAAAGCGGTGTATTTATAACCATAGTTATTTTCAATCGCTTTGACTACTCTTTGAATTGTGTAATACCAACCTATACCTGTCTTTCGTGAATGGTCTATCACGAAGAACTTGTTTTTATTATTCTCGTTAAAAATCTCTCTGAGTAGTTGTATTTTAACGCGGGCATATTTGCTTTTATAAAAGAACATAAAGTACAGCATCTCATCAGATGTGTTTTCGACAACGCTTTTTGCGTCAAAGTAATCCCTTTCGTAAACAGACAGAGGAGTGAAACGTTCCAAGAAGTGTTTGTCAAATTCTATTTCGACTTTTTTTGCAACAGGTATAAGAAGCTTGTTATTACCTATCCTTTTTTCATTCTTGCGTAACGTAATCTCCTTGCCCGAGAAGTCGGACACTGTTTTAACGCCTTCAAGTATCTTTCCAATTATATCCTTCTTTGTGCCCCATATGTATAACGTCTCAAGAGGTTTTATTAAGTTCCAGTATCTTCTAAACCGTTTGTCAGTTTCTAACCTTCTTCTGTCACCGCTTTTTGTTGGCTGGATTCTGAGTCCTCTTCCTATTGATTGAAGCACAAATTTTTTAGCCTCATCACCTGTTCCGATGTTTACGAAAGCTATAATATTCGGTCTGTTAGAATCCCAACCTTCGTAGAACGCTCTTGAACCAATGAGTATATTTATATGCTCATATTCATCCAAATTAGAGAAATAATCAACTTTTTCAAACCGTTCTTGCACCTTGAGGTTAAACTCTTCTATAAGCATATCGGCAAGCTTCTTAGCATCTCCGACCTTTATAAGAGCAAATGGTTTATCGCTGGTCATTAATTTCAGAGCAAATTCTTTATCTGAATTTGAGGTTACGATTTCAATATCACCAGGAGTCTCGGCATTGAAAACTTCTCTCAATACATCACCAGGGGTTATTGATAAGAATTCTTCCTTGGATAGTCTTAAATCATCGTCTTCGTTCTCATCAAATGGACGATTTACTGGTGAGCTAAGCAGGTCTTGTTTTAGTTTCTCAAAAACCTCTTTGTTATCGAGATACTTTTCAAATCCTTCAATAGAGGATATCTGCTTTAGCTTTTTAAATATAAGTTTCACATCAGAATCTTCGACGTTTACTGAGTTTCCTAAAAATACTGCGAGAGGGGAATGATATTCAACACTTAGTTCGGTGTTCTCCCTTATCTCCTTTGCTTTCTTTTTCAAATAAGTCAGCAACAGTAACATCTTTAGTATTATGAGTTCCTTCTCTTCACTGGTAAAATCTTCACTCTTCTTTACTTTAGCACCTATGTTTAAATTTTCCTGAAAGATTCTCAGCACTTTACCATAGCCTTCCCTGATATACGAACGAAGGTTGAATTCGTAGACCGTTGTTAAAATATCACGAATGTCCGTAAAGGTTGCTGAGAAATTAAAGAGGAACCCGTTTCTTGAAAGTATTGAAAAATACTGCTGACTCTTACTTGATTCCTTATCACCTTTGTGTGCCTCATCGAGGATTATGTACCAATTTCCGTTGTTGTCGTAGTCTTTGAAGTCAATCGTCTTGTCTCCTTGCCTGTCTTTAATGTTGTTCGACCTGTAGTAGAAAACTGGCAACAACAGGAAATCTCCCTTTTCCTTTACATCACCAAACTGTTTGAGTTCGAATAGATATGGTTTCTTGCTTGTGTTAAATCGATACTCCTCAAAGTGTTTTTGAAACTGTTCAATCAAGTCGTCCCTATATGTCAAAAACAGTATATCTCTTTTTGGTATAAGCCCTCGTTCCATGTAGATTGCAAGAATATCAATTAACTTCACAATTAAAAGCGTTTTCCCGCTTCCAGTAGCCATCCAAAAGCTCATTCTATTTGAGAAGTTACCAAATGAAATGCCTTCATCATAGCTGTAGAAAAACTTACTGAGAATTGAGAATATATCCCCATCTGACGGACTTATTTTTAGAGCATTCTCTAAATCCATATTAAAATCTTGCAATGCGAAATTTCTTAATTCTTCCCAGAACGCATATTTGTCTCCGTTTTTGATGCCATAGTAATAATACAAGGCGCGTATAGCATACTTGATTGCTTCAACTTGGAATTCCCAGAGACTTTTTTCGTTCGAAAAACTGCGAATGTCTATCTCCTTCCATTCTGCAGGAAGGTTTTCAAAATCTGGGACATATGTATCAACAAATTCCCTAAGTAGCGGAATGATTTCTAAAAAGCTTGCATTTTTTGATGACTTAGTTCTGTTTGAAACTCTTGGCATATTTTCACCACCAAATCAAAGGCTTAATGTATTCGATAGGAATATTGTCGAATTCTATTTTTCCACTCTTTTCTAAAATAACAGCGTTGTCTAATATCTTTAAGATTTTTTCACCCAAAACATTTGACAGAGTCTCAGCTATATCTATCTTCTTATCTGGATACAACTTCTCAAACGACACTTTAAATCCTGAGTCCGTTTTTTCCAAAACATGTTCTACAAACTTTGGAGAACGCATAAAGACATATTCACTGAATACGTCCTTGCCTTGGGAAGGCTGGAGCATGAGGTCTGCATGTTCATATTTTGCATTTCTAAGCACATCTTCGTATTGTTCAAGTTCGTAGTATTTGAAGAAACCACCGGCGTTGTTTTCGTTATAGAACTCTTTGACATCATCTTCTTTTGATATTCCTGACTTGTCGTAAGCTAAAACTTTTTTCATTCTGGGTAAAATTACTGTATAGAAATGTTCTCCCATTTCTATGCCTATCCACTTTCTACCCAACTTATGAGCAACAGCTGTGGTTGTGCCTGACCCAAGGAAGAAGTCCGCAACTAAATTGTTTTGATTGGTTGTCGATTTCACAACCCTTGCAAGTAATTTTTCAGAATTTTCCGTGTGAAAATCTGTTGTCGAGGAATATCCAGGAATGTCGGTCCAATTTGAATCAATCTGCTTATCCTCAGTAGGTGGTAGTAAATATTCTACCGTAACGTCATCAAGGTTCTTACATTTTGGACATCCTTTCCATGGCCCCGAAGTATGAATGTAACCACACTTTCTGCATCTTAATCTAATTCTACCTTCATTTTCCATCTGCTTTATTTTCTCCTGGCCATAAGTCCAATGGCGTCCCTTAGGTGGAGCTAATAAGTAGTCAAAAATATATAGTGGTTGTCCTTGTCCTTGAGAATCCATCGAGTGCCATCTTTCAAACTTGGCTCGTGGTAGTTTTTTGAACAAAAGATAAAATTGAGCAGCACCACTTTTGGAATAAAATAGTAGTGATTCTGTGGCTGTGTTAAAGCGTTTAACTTTTGGATCCTGCTTGTTAATCCTGTTTATTGTAATCTCATTTCTAAAATTTTCTTCACCGAAAACTTCATTCATTAAAAGCCTGATATACATATTTCCATTATAATCACACCTTACAAATATGCTTCCTGTTTCTTTTAGAAGGTCTCTTGCCAATCTAAGTCTGTTTTCCAAAATTGTTATCCATGTTGAATCTTTGTATTTGACTTTGTATAAATAATCAGCATCTTGTTCTTTGTTGAAAGGTGGGTCTATATATATTGTTTGGACTTTTTCTCTAAACTTCGGCAAAATTGTATTTAATGCTTGATAATTCTCACTCTTTATCAGCCATCCATCAAGTTCATCATCAAGCCTGTCAAATAGCTTGAGTATCTCTATCTCTATGTCTTTAAAATACTTAGTATCTATCGGTAAGAATTTGTATTTTGGGTTAATTTCCGCATTAGCTTCTTCGAAGAGATTACCTGTTTTAGTGTTAAAGACTTCTTCAAAAGTAAAACCTTCTTCTACTATTTTCAATTCTTTCCACTCGGCTATCTGATTTTCCATCCCGGGATGGTTTCGTAATTTTTCGATTACTTCTTTTCCACCAGGTTTTGCTAATATCCTATCAAGTGTGATTACATAATTGCTGTTGAAAACAAACTTTGGTTTGTTCCATATCTTGACAAGCTCATTCTCAAACTGAGCAATGAATTCTATTATCTTTTCTGCTATTTTCTTGTATGTTTGTATTTCCATTACTCTTTTTGCTGACCAAATGTTCTCTGAATCGAACATGTATTGGTAAATAAACATGTCGAGTTGTTCCTTTAAGAATTTCTCTGCATCTTTGTTTATAAAATAATCCACTTCCGACTGTTTGTTGAAAATTTGAAATGCTCTTTCTATATCATCTGTCGTTATACTTTCCAGTTTCTGCTTTAGTTCCTGCGAAGATATCTCTTTCACATTGCTTCTGACTTGCTTAGCAATTTCATCAACATTTGTTTCTTTATTTCCTTCCTTGTAATAACACTCGAGTATTATTCTTCCTTTTTCATCGATGTTTTTAAACGTAAAGTTAAGTTCCTTCTTTTCATTAGCTTTCTTGTGTTCCAAATTGCTGACATCGAACCAGAATGATAACTCCTCGCCATTGACACCTTTTATCGTCACTTCCATGCTTTGGTAGTTTTTCTCAGTTTTCACATAGTAAAGCATGTGTGTTTTCCAGAAAAGCGCAACATCGCTTTCTGGGTCATATACACGCTCGTAAATGCGTTCACTCCAAGGTGTGTAGGTGAAGTAGATTGAACCGCTTTCAGAAAAGTATCTTTTGAAAAATGTGTAGAGCTTTTCAAAAAGTTCCTCTCTGAAATCTTCTATTCCATTTTTTTCAAGTTCTTGGTCAACAAGTTCCATCAAAGCTGGTTTCACAACATTGTTGTAATACCCACTTTTGAATTTCATGAGGTTGATGTATCCGGATTTTCCTTCAATTTTTGCTCCGATGAAAAGGTCTTCAAGAGCTTGGTAAAATTCTCTTTCAAATTTCTTCTTGTCCATATTCGCTCTGTACCTCCTGTTCAAAATGTTTTAGACCGAGTGATTCATACGCTTTTTGTATCTCGAGTTCTAATTCTTCCAGAAATTCCTCTGGTTTATTGGCTTTTTGCAAAAGCTCACTTAGTTTATCTACACCCGCATTGACATATTCTTCGAATAGTGAATACATATCTTTCATTGTCCTTTGCTGTCCTTCTATTCCCTTATTTTCATTTTCTTTTAGAGAGAGTTCATATATCGCTTTGATATAAAGGTTAAAGTCTTTATACTCAATCTTTTCCAAGAATTCGCCACGGGAAACGTCTATTTTCTCACCTTGTGATGGTTTTCTCTCGCCTAAGTAGTAGCCATAGAAACCTGCAAGTAGGTAAACCTTTATTTTTCTGATTTGCGGATATATTTTCTTAAGAGAATCGATTATCGCTTCAATTTTTTCATTTCTTTCCTTATCCAACCTTAAGATTATAGTTTCGGATGCCATATATTTCACCTCTCTGAAGCTTCACTGATACCGTTCCACTGTAGTTACGTAGTAATCGCCAGCTTTTTCTGGCTTTAGGTAATGAATCGTGGAGGCTAATTTTACCAAAAGTTCCTTTAAATCTTCGTATTCTTGGTCGGTCATGGTTATTATTATCTGCCTTTCTTCTGACAATCTTGATAATAGTTTTATCAATTCATAATACGCTTCACCTGAGACATTTGTCAATGGTCGGTCAATGAAAATCGGAATTGAGACGCCAGCTGTTTGATGTATTGCCAAGGCAAGAGCAAGTGTAAGAATTGAGCGTTCTCCTCCAGAAAGTTCCTTTATCTGAATTGCTCCAGATTTATCAAATACGGTTAATTCAAATTCTTCAGTGAAGGCGATACTATCTATTAGGTCCTTCTTCCACATGACACGGTTTATATATTCTTTTGTGTGAGATGTTATATCCGTGGATATGATTTGCCTCAATTTTCCCAGTCCTCTACCTAAGATATCTTCAAGTGCCTGAACAAACTCAAGTTGTCTTTTTATAATCGCAAGCGATTTGTTGTTGTCCAACATTTCTTTCAATTCTTTCTTGTTTTGTTCCAGCTCTTTTTGTATGCTTTTTATATTGTTGGTTATGTCATATATTTTCTGTTGAATGTTATCCCTAAGCCTTTCAAGTTCGACTTTCTCGTTCTGGTGTTGCTCCAAGGCAGATGATACATCTGGTGGAAGGTTCTTTGAAAGTTCATACAATCTCTTGTCAAGTTCTGAAATTTCTCTTTCAACAACGCTGATTTGTTCATTTAGAATCCTTATTTGGGATATGTTCTTAACAATTGTTCTTTTTAGCAAATTATAATAGTCCTCAGAAATAACTAACGATTCCGAGGTCAAGGACTTGTAGAGTAAGTTCAAAAGTTCTTCAGACAGATGGCTTCCACAGACTGCACATGTCTTGTCATTAATCATGCGCTCAATAGCTGTTCTGGGTATTTCTTTTAAGATAGAAGGTTCCTTTGATCCGGACAATTTGTAGTGCTCTTCAACAGCTTTCCAACCAAACGTATACGAGGCTTCATCAAGAGTAAGAAGTAGCTTTTCACTCATTAATCGGTTTTTATTTTCTATTTTCTCCTGCTTTTCTGACTCAAGTTGTTCAAGTTCAGCCTTTAAGCGTTCGTAGTCCTGAAGAGACTGAAGTTTCTGAACTACTTCTCTGAGCCTTTCCGTAACTTTTTCGTTCTCTTGCTTGGCTTCTTCTAAACGTGTGTTCAGTTCTTTTAGAGTCTTTTCCTGCTCTTCTATTTTGCGCGAAATTTCTTCTAATCGCTTGTTATTCTTTTCCATATCGCGAAGTTCTCTGTATATTACCTTGGTTCTCACTTCTGAGAGGAAATCTATGAAGTCCTGAATATCTGATATTCCAGACAAACGTTCTACGGTTCTCTTTATCTGCATACCACGTGCTTCTTTTAGGTAAACATCAAGACTTTCACCATCAAAGAAAAAGTGTTCTCGTAGGTCTTTCGGAAAACGTTTTTGAATTTCTAACTCTCTGTCTACCGTCACTGGTGAATTATTCAAAAAAACAGACAAAGGAACGGCTTCTATTGCTGGACTAATCTTGCCATTTGAAACGATAAATTTTGCATTTCTGTTGACTTTTAACTGTTCCTTCTCCCCAGCGAAAGCCAATTTGACATGTGTTCTATACTGACCATCATTCTGTAAGCAAACCTTTGACAATATGCCTATATCCGGAACAGAGTTTGAATTTCTGCCGCTGTTGAAAGAAGTTTCAATGTTAATATTTGCTGGTCCATAGTGTCTTTTTGTAGAAAAGAATTCTTCACCAAACAGCGCCCAATTAACTGCCTCAAGGAACGTTGTTTTCCCTGAACCCATCTTTCCTACAATTACATGTAGCTCGCTGTTTTTATTGTTTTCGAAGTTAAACTGAGCATCAACGTACTGACGATAGTTAGCAATCTCAACTTTAACAAGTCTCATACTTCACATCTCCTTGCTGTTTTCAACATTTTCTTTTTGAAGTAGGTTCGAATCGTTTCTATTCCAATCTTTCAAATCTTCTGCAAGGAAATTTTCAATTTTTTCTTTCACTTTTCCAAGTAGTCTCCTTTCGTTTTCCTGACCGACTTCGCTTAGATATATTCCGAAAATCTCCATTACAAAATCTGCAACCAAGTCACCATCTGCTCCGAATACTGATGAACAGTCTTCTAAAATTATTTTGTAGAGTTGTTCGGAAACCCTTCCTGGTTTCATATGAAAAACCCCCTCTTTATTTCGGACACAGTCCGTATCGCTTCAAACGCGTTTTCAGCACATTGAGCCATTATTTCAACTCGAGAAAACTCCACTTCTAAGATTCGCTTATAGACCCTATCACTTTCAAAACCGGTTGGTTTCGGGAATACTACAACATCATATACACATGCAAATTTCTTTGCAGGAGCTATGCGCAATACCCGACCAAGCCTTTGGATATATTCGCGAGGGTTTGTAGAACTCGAGAGAATTATAGCTTTGTCCACTCCCGGAACATCTACACCTTCATCAAGCATCTTAATTCCTACAAGAATGTCTATCTGTTCTTCTTCAAAGAGTTTAAGGACATATTCTCTTTCCTGCTTGGAAAGCTCCTGTATAAATTTAACAGCGTTTATTTTCTCTGTGTTTAGAATTTCCATAACTTGGTCAATGAGTTGTTCATCACAAAAGATTATTGTCTTTCGGATCTTTCCGTGTGCTTTTAACAGGTTCAGTATTCGATGTAGAGCTTCGTATTTCGAGACCGAAGCCTTGAGAATTTTGCTCCTTTTGAACAGCAATTTCTGAAGCTCGGGATCATCTTCAAGGTCTCCATAATTAAACTTTTGTAGATAGTTTGCTTTTTTGATTATCTTTTCTGTAACTTCACTATACTTTTTCATCTCTTCGTCTGTTAGATAACATGGGATTGGATAGTAGTAATATGGGGTCAAGTATGTTCTCAATGTGTCAGGATTCACGTTATTCACAGCTTGGCAAAGTGAGAATTCAAATACGACTTCTCCAAAGTACTCGTGAAGGAAACTGTTTCCAACTTCATCATACATACGTTTCGGTGTTGCGCTTAACCCGAGCCTGTTTTCGAAGTGGTTAGAAAGATTTTCCCTTCGCATTTTAGAACCGATGCCATGTACTTCGTCTGCAACGATAGTTAGTTTCGCGACTTTATCAAGAGCAATTTCCTCGATGAGATTGTTCATTTTTTCTCCTACAATGGTATTGTGCGTAGAGAGGAATATAACGTTCTTGAAGATACCGAGTTTAACTTTTCGAAGAACCTTTAGTGCTCTTTCGTACCAATTTGGAATACCTGAGTGGCATTCTATAACTGTATCGGCTTTCAAATCATACCGTTCAATTGAACTTTTCCATTGTGTAACAAGGTGAGAATACGGAGCAGAGATAAATACTGCATTCTTTTCAATCTCCTTAAACAATCTATCCACGGCACCAATTGCAGTGAATGTCTTTCCAGTGCCCGTCGCCATCGAAATTATCCCACGACAATTATTATTAAACCACGCGTCAATTGCTGTAACCTGATGCGAATGAGGACGTATTTTCATGCAAAGTAATTCTCCCTCATTATAGTAAAAAGAAAATCTGAGAATTTCATATCTTCATATCTTTTGGGTCCTACTTTTAATATTATACCTCACTTTCTTATTCATGTAACACATCTTTTCGCAAAAAGAAAAAATTCCACAAGCGTTTTGGTGCTTTGTGGAATTGACTAAGCTTTTCATGCTTTATTGGTATTTGATTTTTTCAAATCTCTCTTTATCCTAATTCTTTACAACTTTACAAAATCACTATCAAAAGTGCAACTATTCCTATTATCACTATTGGCACCAAACATCCACAGCCACAATCTACTAAATCTAAACTCTTTCTATCAAACCATTCGGCAATCTCTCAACAAAATCAGGCAAGTCTTTATGTGGGTTATCTTCCCTTTTGTGCCATTGCGATTGGGAGATATACAAAATTTCTTCCGCCCTTGAGATGGCTGTATAAAATATCCTCTCTTCTTCGTCAAATAAGCCTTCTTGGACCGAGCGAGAGTCAGGAAAATCAGCTGGATTAACTCCTACGATAAAGACGATTTTCCACTCTTTACCTACTGCTTGGTGAACTGTTGAGAGAGTTATCGCATCCATAGTGGATATATCAAGATTATCAGGATTATCAAAATTTCCCAGTGATAATGTGTCTGAGGACAATGTAATGTCGTCAATAAGGTCTTTGTTAGAAGCATATGCGCTCGCAAAGGTTATTAGCTTTTGTATGTTTCTATCAATTTCGCTGAGCTTGTTTTTGCTTTCGTATTTTTGTGATATTGCCTTTGAATAGAAATTTTCGTAGAAGGTCTTTAGTTGTTTGGACGGCGGTTTGTTTATCGAATTTTTGAAAACTTCTTTTAGCAAGTTTAAATCGCAAGCTGTTATGCTTATTTCAAAGAATGCTTCAAGCGGATTTTGAAAGTTGCTAAGCACATTGATTACTCTAAACGCAACCTCATCGTCTATTCCCTCAATGTTTACAAGAACCCTATACCAAGCCAGTGAGTCAAACGGATTTTGGAAGATTTTTAGAAAGGAAATCATATCTTTTATATATGCTTGGTCCGTGATTCTTTTGTCTGAATGGTTGACGTATGGAATGTGTCTTTTGCGTAATTCTCTTTGCACGTTGTAAAGGTAGTAGCTTTTTCTTGATAGCACGGCAATGTCTTTATATGCATACCCTTGCACTAAATGTTTTTCTATTATTTGCACCACTTTTTGCGCCTCATCATCGTCGTCTTTGGCGATAATTACTACGGGTTTTTGCTTTCCTTGTTTGGTAGAGTTTAATTCTTTTGGAATTGCACTTTTTGGTATGGCAAAATTGAGCAGTGCAACTATTTTGTCTGTGCTTCTGTAATTGGTTTGAAGTGTCAAGACCTTTGAGTCTTTCATGGCATCTTTTAGGTTATCAAGCCTTGCTCCAGCAAAGGAATAGATGCTCTGGGCATCGTCGGCTGTAATGAAAAGGTGGTTATCTGCTGAAAGTTTTTTGAGAAGTTCGTATTGGATGGGAGTTGTGTGCTGAAAATCATCAACAAAGAGCCATTTGTATTGGGATGTGATTTGAGAGCGGATAGTCGGTTTTTCGTCCAATAGCTTGATAGTCTTAGAAATTAAGCCTTCAAAGTCCAATATGTTGCGTTTGGCTTTTTCACGTTCGTAAGCGTTGTAGAATTTTTCAACAAGTGATTTGGTATCGTGTTGGTTTTGGAATTGTTTTTCGATAAGCTCAGAGATTGGAGTGCAGGTGTTGATTGAATCTGAGTAAAGACTGTAGAGTATGCTTTCGTGGGCAAGGTAGTAATCAGTGTAAAAGGCATCGATATTTTTGTTTAAACTCAGTAGTTTCATATACTCTTTTGCATCATGTCTGTCGAAGATGGTGTAGTTTGGTGATATATCTATCTCATTTGCATATGCTCTGAGCCAGGTGTTGCAAATGGTATGAAAAGTGCCGGCAAGAATTTTATTTTCGCGTAGGTTAATTCCTGTTATTTTTTCAACAGTAGAGATTATCTGATTGGCGGATTTGTTTGTAAATGTAAAGAGCAAGATTTCAGAAGGCTTGACACCGCTAAGTAGTAGGTAGGCAATCTTGTGTGCAATTAGCGTTGTTTTGCCAGTCCCAGGTCCAGCGAGGAGGATTGTCTTTTCATCCGTCATTTTAATAATTCTTTGTTGGTATTCATCGAGTTTCTCAAACGCCCAGAACGCTTTTGAGTTTTCTTTTTCCATATAAGACAATTCATCCTTTCAGCCTTTTAAAGCACTACCTATTTTTAGCTATCGCATTCTTTTGCTGTCCCTTTTGCCATCTACGTTCTTGCGTCTGAGTAGCGTTTTTACCCCATCTTAAACTGTTTCTCCTGATAATTTCTTTTTGACCAACTCCCCACTACAGTGTAGTGGTATTATCTGTTCAATTGGCAAGCTTTTTAGAATCGAGAGAACTTTATCAACCTTTTCCTCAGATGATTTGTAAAGATGAAATCCTCCAATGAGGAGTTTGATTTTCTTATCAAACAATTCAAGTGCATCAAGGACTATGTTTATTATCCCTCTGTGTGCGCATCCGGTTATAAGCACAATTCCATCACCTTCGTCAATGACAAGGTTTAATTCTTCTTCAAAAAAGTCCCTAACGTGTTCGTTGTGCTTTATAATCTGAAAATT
>NZ_DBOLZL010000020.1:0-66163 GCF_059913585.1 Fervidobacterium sp. | reverse complement strand
TGCTTCCATTGAAGAGACAACAAGTGGTATTGAGGAAATATCGGCAAGTGCTCAAAATGTCTCAAAGGCAGCTCAGGAACTTTCCGAAAAGGCTATGCTCGTGAATAGTGCTGCAAAAGAAGGTGAAAGTGCCGTTAAAGTAATAACCGATGTCATTTCTCAGGCAAAGGAAAAATCATCAATCACAGATAATATCGTTCGTGAGTTAAGTGAGAAGGCAAGGAATATAGGTGAAATAGTCCAGACAATCAATTCAATAGCAGAACAGACAAACCTACTTGCATTGAATGCAGCAATAGAAGCGGCAAGGGCAGGAGAAGCTGGAAGAGGATTTGCCGTTGTTGCAGATGAGATAAGAAAGTTGGCAGAAGAGAGTAAACAAGCAACGAGTAAGATAGGACAGATGCTATCAGAGATACAAAACGGCGCACAAAAAGCAAGCGATGCAACAACGGAGACAGTTAGTGTGGTTGAAAGGGCATCAACTGAATCGCAAGTAATAAGCCAGAAGTTGATGAATATATTGAAACAGGTGGAAGGAATAACAAGTCAGATAGAAGGATTGGCGGCAAGTTCACAAGAACAGAGTGCAGCAGCACAAGAGATGACAAGTGCAATGGATACGGTAACGAAGGCAATAACATCGATAGCTCAGCAAATGGAAGAAATAACGCAAGGTGTAAGACAACAAGCGAACGCAAGCCAAAATGTAAGTAGTGCAGCGGAACAGCTGAGTTCTATAGCCAACAGCTTGCTTGAACAAGTAAGGAAGTTCAAGATTTGAGGTAAATATACTATAGTGAGCAGAAAGCCGTCTCTTGCGAGACGGCTTTTTTAGGTGCTTAGAGATTCTATTGTTGTACTTTCTTATTTAACAGCCGCTTTCTTTGGCTTGACCTCTTAACAAAGTCCAACTGCACATGTTTTATCTTTTACATGTGCAATGAACTCATCCCTAAAGTTGTTAATTAAGGAAAGCAATGGCACGTTGATGCTCTGCCCCAGTCCACAGAAAGAGGCATCTGCGGTAACATAAGCTATCTGCTCAAGGTATTTCAAATCCTCTTCAGTTGCTTGGAATTTCGTCATTTTTTCAAGAATATCGCACGCAACTTTTGTGCCTTCCCTACATGGAGTACATTTACCACAAGACTCGTGTCTAAAGAATTCCATGACGTTCAGAGCGATATCCACAGCACAATGAGTATCATCAATAGCAAGTATGACACCCGAACCAAGGCTGACACCGTAATTCTTCATTGAATCATAATCAAGTGGTGTATCAAGTTTATCTGGCCCAATGAATGTTCCAGCCAGACCTCCTGTTTGGACCATCTTTAATTCTCTTCCACCTTTTATTCCTCCACCAAATCCATAGAGTACTTCTCTAACGGTAACGCCCATGGGTAGTTCTACCATTCCCCGCCTGTTAACATCTCCAGCAAGGCAGAAGACCTTTGTACCTGGCGAGTTAGGAGTCCCTATGCTCCTGAACCATTCCGCACCGTTTAGTATAATCTGTGGAACATTTGCCAATGTCTCCACGTTATTTATCACCGTAGGTTTGCCGAATAGACCTACCTGAGGCGGATAAGGAGGTTTCAACCTCGGTCTACCGGCTTTACCTTCTATCGACTCGAGTAACGCAGTCTCTTCACCGCATACGTAAGCACCTGCACCAAGTCTTACAGTCAAATCAAAGTTGAAACCACTACCGAGAATGTTTTCTCCAAGGAATCCGTATTCATATGCATCCTTAATCGCTTTTCTCAGGTTCTCAACGGAATTGTAGTACTCACCGCGTATGTATATATACCCTTTCGTTGCTCCAACAGCGTATCCTGCTATAATCATCGCTTCGATTACCGAGTGCGGGTCGCCTTCCATGATTAATCTGTCTTTAAATGTTCCAGGTTCACCTTCGTCAGCATTACAGACTATGTATTTCTGGTCTGCTTTTGCCTTTGCTGTGAACTCCCATTTCAATCCTGTTGGGAAGCCTGCACCACCACGGCCACGTAATCCACTTGCTTTTATTTCGTTTATGATTTCTTCAGGTTTCATTTGGAGCGCTTTGGAGAGTGCAAAGTAACCGTCTCTTGCAATATACTCTTCTATGTTCTTGGGGTCGATGACACCTATATTCCTTGTGACAATTCTGTATTCTTTAACTTGGAATTTTTCACCAGGCTTTAGCTTCGATTTGTCAACTGTCAAATCCCAAACCTGTCTACCTTTGAGCAAATGTTCTTCCACTATCTTCTTTACATGCTCTTTTGACTTGACGACATAATAAACATCATCCGGTAGTACATGCATAACAACACCATCGTATGCTCCTATTGCCACTGTTTCTAAAACACTCACAAGTGAATCGAGGTTATAATCTTTTATCAACGTTCTCAAATAGTTTGCAAATTCTCTTGCTCCCAGAAGGATGCTGTTACTATCCACAGAAACCAGAACGGTAATTGGTGTCATTTCGCATCACCGCCCTTGAGGCTTTCGATAATCTCTTCAACTCTTTCTACTGTTAAATCGCCATAGTATTGGTCATTAATCATTATCACTGGAGACACTCCACACAACCCAAGACAACCTGTCTCTTCCAATGTGAAGAGCCCATCTTTCGTAGTCTCACCGAAATTCACACCGAGTTTCTTTTTCAAATACTCAACAATTTCCCGCCCTCCAGGTACATGACAAGGCAAACTGGTGCAAACACGGATGATATACTTTCCTCTGGGTTTGGTGGAGAACATTGTGTAGAAAGTCAGTACTTCGTAAACCTTTGAAGGTGGGACATTTAGTTCTTCAGCTATCATTTCACCTACTTCAGGTGGTATGTAATGACTTTGGTAGTAATCTTGGACTTTGTGAAGCAAGTAAATTAGTATATCTTGCTCTTCAAGTTGTTCACTTTTCAATTCATCGATAATATTTCTTAAAGTCGCGCGATCCACACACCTTCCCTCCCCGAAAAAAATTATAAAGCTTTCAAAAATCAAAAGACCAATAAACAAAGGTGAGCCTCCCTCTTTGCGGGGGCTCACCTTTCATTGTTACTTCGTAACGCTTCCCACTATTGCTGGTGTTACCTTGCTTATTGCTCCAAATCTACAAACTTCGATACAGCTACCACACCTTACACATGCTTCTTGGTCGATTTCGTGAACCTTTCTTACCTCGCCGTGTATTGCATTTACTGGACATACTCTTGCGCATGCGGTACAACCTACACACTTCTCTGAATCTATCACATAGCTTATAAACGCTTTACACTTCTTAGCTGGACATTTTCCTTCTTTCACATGTGCTTCGTACTCGTGTCTGTAATATTTAAGAGTCGACAAAACTGGGTTTGGTGCTGTTTGACCAAGGCCACACAATGATGAGTCCTTTATAACCTGAGCTAATTGCTCGAGCTTCTCTATATCTTCCATTGTTCCTTCGCCTTTTGTGATTCTGTCGAGTATGTCATACATGACCTTTGTTCCTTCGCGACATGGTGTACACTTACCACAAGACTCATCAACTGTGAATTCTAGGAAGAATTTTGCAACATCCACCATACAATCATCTTCATCAAGCACAATCATACCACCAGAACCCATTATAGCTCCGAGTTTTCCAAGCGATTCGTAGTCCACAGGTGTATCGAAGAACTCCGCCGGGATAACCCCACCACTTGGTCCACCTGTTTGGACAGCTTTGATTTGTTTTCCTTGTGGATGACCTCCCCCGATATCGTAGAGTAGTTCCCTTAGCGTGATTCCCATTGGGACTTCTACAAGACCTGTGTTTTTAATCTTACCCGCAAGCGCAAAGACCTTCGTTCCAGGTGACTTTTCAGTTCCGTATTGCCTGAACCATGAAGCTCCTTTGAGGATTATTGGTGGAACAAGTGCGAGTGTCTCAACGTTGTTTATGACTGTAGGCTTGCCCCAAAGACCTTTTTGAACAGGGAACGGGGGCTTAACTCTTGGCTGACCGCGTTTTCCTTCGATCGAGTGCATCAACGCTGTTTCTTCGCCACACACAAATGCTCCTGCACCTATTCTTATCTCAATATCGAACGAAAAACCAGTTCCGAAGATGTTTTCTCCAAGAAATCCATATTCGTGCGCCATTTCTATCGCTTTTTGAAGTCGTTCAATTGCAAGTGGATATTCCGCTCGCACATAGACAAAACCTTTTTGGGCACCTATCGCATAACCCGCAATGGTCATTGCTTCAACTATTGAATGTGGGTCACCTTCAAGTATAGACCTATCCATGAAGGCTCCTGGGTCACCTTCATCAGCATTACAAATCATGTATTTAACATCTGATTTCTGCTGTCTTGCTAATTCCCACTTTAAACCAGTTGGGAATCCCGCTCCACCTCTTCCTCTTAAACCACTATCTTTAATTTCTTTGATAACTTCTTCTGGCGTCATCTGTGTGAGTGCTTTGTGCAGTGCAAAATAACCATCTCGTGCAATGTATTCTTCAATGCTCAGTGGGTCAATGACACCAACGTTTCTCAGAGCTATCTTAACTTGTTTTGCGAAGAACGGGATTTCCGTTGATGGCTTTTCTTTTATTGTAAGCTTTTCCTTTTCTCCTTCAAACAGAAATTCAGGAACAACACGACCTTTCAATATGTGCTCTTCTACGATTTTCTCTGCAGCTTTCGGTGTGAGTTTTTGATAATAGACCCCATCTGGGTAAATAACTGCAAGGGGACCCAAACTACACGCACCCATACACCCAGTTTCAACAACCGAAACTACCGTGTCAAGACCATATTCTTTTAATTTTCTCTCAAAAGCCTGCTTTACACTCTCTTCGCCAGCGGATATACAGCCACCACCAGCACATATTAGTATTGTATTAGTCTTAAGCGCCACGCCTTTCGCCTCCCCAAGTTAAAAGAAATACTTTTCTTTTAAAGAAAGTCAAGTGTTCGGTTCGACTTTCACAAAATTTGCGTTGAGAGCCTCTTGGCTCTGTTCCAGCCCTACGTGGTATTTAATTATTGTTTCAACCAGCGACGGTGTGACTTTTCCATAATAGTGTTTCTGTAAGCCATCTGAGACCATCATAGAAGGTCTAAATTTACAAGTTCCAAGACATTCAGCTTCAATTACCTCAGCTTGGTTCTCCAATTTCAATTCATCAATAACTCGCTTGGTTTCCTTTAATATCTCTTCACCACCATTTTCTTTGCAACACCCAACTACGCACACATACACTTTTATTTTCTCCATTTCAGTTTCTCCCCTGTTTATTTTTAAACCTCTCCTCTCTTAACAACTAAATCTGAAACAACTTTTCCTTCAACTATGTGCGACTGAATTATCCTCTTCGCATTTTCTGGTGTCACATTCCCGTAGACTATAGGTTCTTGACCTTCAAGGGCAACTTCTATTGTTGGCTCAACTTCACATAATCCCATACAACCTGATTGCACAACTGCAATATCGTCTATTTTCATTTCATTTAGATACTCAACTATCGCTTTCAACGTATCCTTTGCACCTGCTGCAATTCCGCATGTACCCATTGCAACGACAATCTTCCCTCTTTTTCCTGCTTCCCTCATCTTGATATTTTGAAGTGCTTGTTCTTTAATCTTCATTAATTCTTCCAAGCTCTTTACTTTACTCATTGCGACCCACCCCTCCTGTACGCAGCAATGATTTTACTAACCATATCGGGAGTTACTTTTCCATAGAAATCTTTTTCGCCAATCAAAACAACTGGTGCCATACTACAAGCTCCGAGACATCTCACTGGATGAACGGAGAACAACCCATCCTCAGTTACTTCCTCCGCCTTTACGCCCAGCTCCTCTAAGAACCTTTCCATAACCCTGTCACCGCCTTTAACATAACATGCGGTTCCAAGGCAGACCTTTATTTGATACCTACCTTTTGGCTTAGTGGAGAAGAAATTATAGAACGTCACAACACCGTAAACTTCAGATACTGGGACGTTCAACTTCTCTGCTATATGCTCTTGAACTTCCTGTGGTAACCAACCAAAAAGTTCTTGCGCTTTGTGAAGAACACCTATAAGCATACCAGGTTTGTCTTTGACCTTTTCGATATAAGCGTCCAGTTCTTCGTAAAGTTCTTTATGTTGCTCACATACGGCCACACACATCCCTCCTTCACACCTCGTGATTATTATAACATGCTAATGCGCAAAGTTCACCATTGTAAAAGACTATCTAATTGGCATCTTCTGGAGATTTCTTTCTTTTTTGCAAGTTATTCGGCTTTTTCTATCACTTATGCTTTTTTTCACAAGGTTCTTAGAATAAAAAAACATCTTGTTTTACTTCTTTCATTTCAAAGAGCTAGTGAAATAAGCACGATTAACATTCCTAGGACTTTGAAAATACTTAACTTTTCCCCAAGCAAAATTAGTGCAAAAACGGTTGCAACCACTGGCTTTAGGAAAAACACCCTGCTGGATTGTGTTGCACCAAGTGTCTCCATGGCTTTAAAATAGGTAAGATAAGCAACTCCGGTAACAATGAGACCTAAATAGATAAGAATTATCCAACCAGCGAAATCGATTTGAGCGGGAATAGTAAATTTTCCGAAAGCCACGAGTAGGGCTATGTATACAAAGCTAGAACAAAGTGACGAATAAGCCGTAACAAGTAAAGGACCGTATTTTTTCGTATATTTTCTCATCAAAACAGTGTAAAGTCCGAAAGTTAAGGCGGCAAGAATACCAAAGAATATACCAAGCCACGAATCACCTTTAATTTTTCCCAAGCTGAAAATAAATATACCAATAAAACCAAGTCCGATACCAATATATTTTCTCAATGGATATTTTTCTTGCAAGATAACCGATGCGAATAATGAAACAAAAATAGGATTACTCGCAACAAGAGTCGCGGCAGTTGAAGCATTCGAATATTTTACTGCTAACTGTAGCGAGGTCATAGAAATAATACTGTTAAGTGCACCTATGATTGTGATTGGAAGTACATCTTTTACCTCCGGATCTTGCTTAACAAAGAGTATCAGAAAAAGTCCGCCAATTAAAAAACGGAAGGAAGTCATGAAAAATGGGTCTACCTTGCCCATCAAAGGTTTGGATACAACTTCTATACTCGAAAAAGCAAGCAACGTGATTAGCAAAAGCACGTAAGCCAAAACTTTACGTTTTTTCTGTTCGTTATCCATAGAGGTATCCTCCACATATTCATTTTCTTCATTATCCAATTTT
Organism: Fervidobacterium sp.; assembly: GCF_059913585.1. Taxonomy (NCBI): domain Bacteria; kingdom Thermotogati; phylum Thermotogota; class Thermotogae; order Thermotogales; family Fervidobacteriaceae; genus Fervidobacterium; species Fervidobacterium sp. Next base: position 58,930 of record NZ_DBOLZL010000020.1, on the reverse strand, counting down.
ATAATGTTTAAAAATCCGTTTCTTCACATGCCAAGTGCAAGATACCCCACCTTCAAAACGCACCATATCCCCTGCTCCAAACTTTACCTTTGTTCCATCATCGAGCTCAACTTCGACTTCGCCTTCAACCACGTAAAATTGTTCAGGCTCATCGTAATACCAATCAAAAGTACTTTCTTCTTTGCTCCATGTACTCCATGTTTTTGCTTCTTTAATTTCCTCGTCTGTCGGTTTCCAAATCCTTACTTTTTGCATAATACAACCCCCTTTTGACCTAGGTTTTTAATCAAGTTTTCCAAATTTATTGTACAACAACTGTTCGTTTATGTTAATCAAGAATTTGTTAATATTTGAGAAAATAATCACAACGTCTTAGACCTACTTTGATTTCCCTAATGTTTGACAAATCAAAGAAGAGTAAGGTAGAATTCTTTTTGAATTGTCTCTCTTACAATACCACCTGGGAGGGGATGAACTATGGATTCTGGCAACAAGAAACTAACAATTCTTCTCACTGGCTTTGAACCTTTTGGAGGTGAGAAAGTCAATCCAAGTATGAAAATCGTAAAGAGACTATCAAAAAGGCACTTCCAAAGCATCCACATCAAAGCGTTGATACTGCCTGTTAGTTACGAGAAAAGTACTAAAGTTCTTGAAGAGTATTACAAGAATCATTATGTAGACTTCGTGCTGCATTTAGGGCAAGCAGGTGGAACTCCCGGAATAAGAATTGAACGAGTTGCGATAAATTTACTCGACTCGAGACATCCTGATAATGATGGACAGATAAAAAGAGAGACTCCTATCTTAGAGAACGGTCCTGATGGATATATGACACGTATCAATGTGAGGGAAATCGCTAATTTTTTAAATGCAAAAAAAATTCCCGCTTTTGTTTCTTACACAGCGGGTCAGTATATTTGCAATGAGGTCTACTATTATTCGCTCCACCATTCAAGAACTTTTGGTATACCAAAGCATGTATTGTTTATACACCTTCCTTTTCTACCTGAGCAGGTAGCAATCAAAGAGGGGAAAATAGAAAACATACCTTCCATGTCGCTTGAGCTACAAACAAAAGCCATCAGATTGTTACTGGAGAACTTGGAGTGCTTTATCTGATTTTTTCTTAGCTTTATTTGAACAGTTTCACACATTCAACTGCATCAAAACTCATTGTTATGCTCATTGGAAGTTTTCTCAAAATTCGTCCAATTTCAACATTTTTGGTCACTATTGACCAATATCTCTCGTGGTCATTAATCAAGAGAGTATAGTTATCCGCTCTAGCACTCAGAAGAATTTCGTTCACTAATTCTTTCATGTTCTGGTCAAAAGGTATCGTCTCGTATTTTGAATTCTCCGAATAGTAGTTTATCCCCCGACTACGTCCAAAAGCAACAAATGAATAGTCATCGGGTAATTCTGAATATCTCTTTTTGAGAGCACCAGCCACTGCAAATGGCAAAGCCTCAGGCATTATACCAGAAAGCTCTTTGTTTAGAAATTCTAACAATAGACGCATTGAATCCTCAAAAGACCTTATTCGCTCGAATATGGAATATAAACCATCTGAGTATGTGATAAAAGTAATACCGTTTTGTAATTCAAATCGCCCACAGTCTTCACTGGTATAGTTATAATCCATGAGTCCGACTGGAAAAACGGACTTCATCATCATCTGACTGAATCTGTGCCCGTCGTAAACAATCAAAGGTGGGTGCCCGCAATTAATGTACTCAACTTCGTTACCGCTTATTTTTAAAAAAAGTCCGGTAACATAGTTGTACCCTAAGACTGTCTTTATACTTTCCTGGAGCTCGTTGACTGTATCAGCCATATTTAGACTCCTCTGTGCTGCCGAACGAACAACAGACTTTACGGCGGAGCACAAAAGGGCCGATTGAATGCCGTGGCCAGATATGTCGGCTGTGTAAAGGTAGACATCATTATTAACAGTAAAGTAATCGTAAATGTCACCGCCTACTATTTGGGAAGGCATGTATTTCGATGTTATCCAAATTTCATTACAAGCCTGAACTGGTTCTGGCAACATTAATGTTTGAAGTGAACTGGCAAGATTGAGGCTGTCTCGAAGTTCTTTGTATAAATTTTCGATTTTTTCCCTGTTCTTTTTGAGTTCGATATGCAAGGCTATTTTCGATATAAGTTCTACATCGATAATCGGCAACTCGATATAGTCCGATATACCTATTTGGTATAATTCCAACAATGTGACATAGTTCTTCTCTTCTATTATCACAATAACAGGCAGGTCCTTTATTTCACCATTTGTCTTAATATACTTAACAACGTCTTGCGCATTTCTAAGAAACCGATAATAAACAAGAATAAGTTGAGCACCTGTTTTTTTCAAAATTGTGCTAACATCTGAGGCAATACTGACATCATAGCCAACAAACTGCAGTAATTCGGCAGTATCTTGGATAACATCTGGGCTGTCTGTAAGGATTATAACACTATCACTCGGCATCCCAGCCACTCCTCAAGCTTCCAATGATTTTTTGTCACTCTTTCACAGTTTTTATTATACAATACTTTTGGAAGAATTAACACTTCAATCTTTCCAGTAACAAAAGAGGGGGGCGCATTCGATGGGTAAAACAGGGTTAAGAGTAAGTATTATAGGTGCTGGGAGTGCAGTGTTTTCAATGAAAATCATCTCGGATTTTTGTAAGATTTCCAACCTTTCAGACTCTCACATTGTGCTCATGGATATCGACAAAACACGAGTTGAGAATGTTGTAGTGCTTGCAAAAGAACTAAGTCAGTACTTTGGTGCAAAACTCACATTTAAGATTGCTGATACTATTAAGGATGCTGTTGAAGGTTCCGACTTTGTTATAAACACAGCGATGGCTGGAGGGCATGGATATCTTGACCTTGTCAGGTCTATTGGTGAAAAGCACGGTTATTATCGTGGAATTGATGCTCAGAACTACAATTTTGTATCTGACTATCTCAACCTCACGAATTGGAATCAAATGACTTTGTTTCTGAAGATAGCTCGAACAATTGAAAAATACGCTCCAAAAGCTTGGTATCTTCAGGCTGCTAACCCCGTCTTAGAAGGTACCACACTTGTCTCTACCCAAACTGGAATAAAAATGGTCGGATTTTGCCACGGACACTATGGAGTAGAGGCTCTTGCAAGGTTCTTAGGTGTTTTAGAATACGAATGGCAAGTCGGTGGAGTAAACCATGGAATTTGGTTAACAAAATTCACAACAAAAGAGGGCAAAAACCTCTACGAGGAAATCGAAAAAGTCGCTCAAAACGTTAAATACGAAGAATTTAAACCTTCCAATCCTTTTGATGACCAGATTTCACCGGTTGCTTGGGAGATGTATAAAACGTATGGTTTGTTCCCAGTGGGTGATACCGTTAGAAATTCAACATGGAAATACCACAGAAATCTGGAAACTAAAATAAAGTGGTATGGAGCTCCATGGGGTGGTGCAGATTCCGAAATAGGATGGAAATGGTATGTAGAACAGCTATCACAAGTTGTTAATGTGATAGATATGTTTGCGAAAATGTTACTTAGTGGAGTAAAAATAAACGAGCTAAAAACCGGAACACCTATTGATAATTATCTAAAAGAGATACTAAGTGAAAAATTGAGCGGTGAGCAACACGTACCGTTTATAAACAGTGTTGTCACTAAAACTCCAGGAAGATTTGTTGTAAACGTTTTAAACACTGGCAAAATTAAGAACCTTGATAACAATATAGCAGTAGAAATCTGCGCTACAGTATGCGGTGAAAATTTTGAGTTTGAAGAAACTCACATTCCAGAACGAATCGTGAACTGGTATTTAAAACCAAGAATCCTACTTGCAAAGCAAGCTTTAGATGCATTCTTAAGCAAAGATGTCAAACTGATAGCCGATATTTTAGAGAGAGACCCAAGAACAAAAAGCAGTGAGCAGGTGGAGAAACTGATATCCGAACTTTACCCGATAGTAATTAAAAAGGCAAAGGAGATAGAAGAACAAGAGTAACACAGTGAGTTGTAAGCAAGTGTTGAAAAAGGCTGGGAACCCATCCCAGCCTTATTTTTCTTTACCATTACTTAAATCTCCAATAATTTCTATAACCTCTTTTCCACCAAACATTCTCTCAATCTCTTCGATTCGCCCTTTTTCATCTAATTCTATCACACGACCGGTGTCACCAATTCTTCTCAAAGACAAATGCTTGTCAGCTTTCAAAGCAATCTGAGGCAAGTGGGTTACAACTATCACCTGATGTTTTTTCGAAAGTTCACTTAGTTTCTGAGCCAATTTTACAGCAGTTACCCCACCTATGCCAGCATCAATTTCGTCGTATACCAGCACATCGGTACTAGCCATGCTGAGTTCCAACGCAAGCATCAAACGTGATAATTCACCACCAGAAGCTATCTTTCGCAATGGATACAGTGGACCATCGGAGAGCGTGCTTCCAACAAGTTCAACTTCATCTATCCCGTTTCTTGCCATTGTTTTTTCATAGAAGGAAAAATCTATCCTTGCGTTCATATTCAAATCCTGCAAATGCTCAGAAATCACTTTCACAATTTTTCTCGCAGCACCTTTTCTTTTTTCGCTTATTTGAAGTGCTAAGTCACGCAATTCGCTTTCCAATCGCTGACGTTCTCTTTCCGCATTTTCTAAGATTTCAATCGTCTTTTCAACAATCCTTATTTCCTCGGACCACTTTTTGAAATTTGCCAGTACATCTTCCGTTGTTGGACCGTATTTTCTGCGTAATTTCTTGTAAACCCACAATCTGTTTTCAATCTCTTCAAGGTTTATATCTTCTATCTTTGCCAATTCTTTGCCAATTCTGTTGTTAAGCTCGGCTATCGATTCAACAGCATTGTCCAGTAAATCGTGATGTTTATCTTCTAACAGTGAATAGACTCTTCTCAATGCGTATTCTATCTCTTCCAGCTGTTGAGAAGCGGTGCTATAATTTTGGAGAAGAGTTTGCATGTTAAGTGCCCTTTTGTATTTTTCTTCGAGTTCTTGTTCTTCGTCTTCACTGAGATTTGCATTCGCTATTTCGCTAACTCTTTCCTTTAGCTCTTCAAGTTTTTTCAACTCTGTAGCTTTGTCCGTGGTAGTGATAATTCTAACAACTTGTTGATATTCATCGTAAAGCTTTTTGTAGTTCTCGAGTTTTTTTGAGTTTCCAGCTATTTCGTCGAGTATCTCAAGGATAAAATCTTTGTCTAATAGCTTCATATGTGAGTTTTGCTTATGGATAGTTATGAGACTCGAAAGGACGTTTTGGACTTGCTCACGACTAACCAATCGACCGTCTATTTTGTAGAATAATCTCTTGTTTTTTCGCTCAACACTGAACACATGTTGACCTTTTTTAATCCCTAGCTCATCGCACTCCATACGGAGGTTTACAACCATATCTGCCGAGAAAGTCTCACTACGGATGTTATGATAATCCAAAAATGAACCAATCACGTCGAGAATTAAGCTTTTCCCAGTTCCTGTCTCACCAGTTATTACGTTAAGGCCTTCCGAAAGATATATATCCACATCCTTTAAATAAACATATTCATTGATGTGTATTAATTCAATCAAGAGCAACTCACCTCAGCAAAATTCAAACAAATGTCCAAAGCGTTTTACTTGTGTTCATCTTTGTCCTTCAAATCTTCTTTATCAAATGCATATGGTAGCAACTCGTCAACAGTGGTCTCAAACACTTCACCTTTCAGATTAGCCAGTATGACTTTAAAATTTCCGAATTCAGCCATAACCTGCCTACACGCTCCACAAGGAGCAACTGGTTTTTCCGTATCAGCAATCACGACCAAAGTGTCAAAGTCCCTTTCACCGTTTGCTACAGCACTAAAAATTGCAGTTCTTTCAGCACAGTTTGTTAAGCCATACGATGCGTTCTCAACATTTGCACCTACATAGATTTTACCACTCTTTGTAAGCAAAGCAGCACCAACATGAAATTGAGAATACGGAGCATAAGCGTTTTTCATAGCCTCTTTGGCTTTCTGTATAAGTTCTTCAGTCATCCTTATCCTCGTCCTCCTCGTTCTCATTCTTAACTGTGTCTTTTTCTTGCTTGATAGTTACCAAGACCTTTTCTATCTTATTTCTTGAGGCAGCAACAACTTTAAAAGCTATTCTCTCATCCTCGTATGTTTCTCCTACCTTCGGAATGTGCTTAAACTTTTCAAGAAGATACCCTGCTAATGTGTCAAATTCCCCTTCTGGGAATTCTATCCTGAGTTCCCTCTCGATGTCATTGAGTGAAAGCGTGGCGTCAACCAAGTAGGAATTATCATCAATTTTCTTGATTCCGATATTTTCTCCTTCATCGTATTCGTCCATTATCTCCCCGAAGATTTCTTCAAGGATGTCTTCCATAGTGACTATACCGGCTGTTCCTCCGTATTCGTCCACAACTATAGCCATATGAACCTTCTTGGCCTTGAACTCTTTTAGCAATTCAGACACTGGCATAAACTCAGGCACAAAGAGAGGTGGTCTCATCAGTTCCTTGACTAAAACTTTATCCACAACATCCATCCCTCTTTCAGCAATGAAGCTGAGCACATCTTTTGCGTAACATATTCCAACAATGTTATCTATTGTTTCGCGATAAACAGGAATCCTTGAGTATTCTTCTTCCACGATGATTTCCATCGCCTCTCTCAATGTCTGAGTTTCTTCTATAGCTACTATATCTATCCTTGGGATCATTATTTCCTTAACCAGCGTCTCGTCCATTTCGATTGTGCGCTCTATCATTAATCCCTCTTCGTGCGTAATCGACCCTTCCTCACGTCCCATCTCCAAATAAGAGGCTATATCATCCATCGTTATAAATGGTGTTTCCTGAACCACATTCCCACCTAAAAGTTTAACTATTGCGTTGGCAATTGCAATAAACATAGTAATTGCTGGTGACAGCATCTTCGAGATAAAAATTATGATTTTGATACTTCTCTCGAACATTTTCTCACTGTTTTGTCTCGCCAAAATCTTTGGAGTAATCTCTCCGAATACAAGCAAAAGAAAGGTCATCACAAGTGTAGAAAGTATTGCTGAAAGCGATTCTGACTTAACCACTTGCGAAAACATTACCGCAGCTAATGAAGAAGCTAAAATGTTCACCAAATTGTTTGATATCAACAGTGCTGTGAGCAATTTGTTAAAAAAGTGCATTTCACTTTCTTCCTCTTCCTGCTCTTCTTTACTCTTGGCAAGAAGTCTCAGCCTGTGACGACTAACAGATGTCAGCGCAGTTTCTGAGGCAGAGAAAAATCCCGATATCATAATCAACAGAACAATGAAAAACGTATACCACAAATAACTCAGTGGGTCTTCCACAAAAACTTCACCTCCAAGGATTTTTAAAAAAGCGTGCACTGATTTATATTATACCATAAGGGCAATACAGGGTCACGTCAAAAAATTTAACGGTATGATATAAGATATGATATAATTTGGATAAGCGGTAAAATTAAAACTAGTCACGATTATAAATTCAAATAAAAGAGGTGGGGTATATCCAAAGCAGCGGACCAGTTTTAGATTTTGAAACCCTTAATGTTGCCCTCGAAAGGTCAAAGATATTCTTACTTATCTTCGATGAACGCGGAGAAATTTTAAAAGTCTCCGATAATGTTCCCGTTTATCTAAAAAATCTAACAAACATTTTTCGTATCTTTCCGGACTTTTCTAACGTAATCAAACGCGTTAATGAAAATGGTTCTTCACAAGATATTATAACTTTGCACAAACCAAAAGCTGAAAAAATAAAACTTTTAACGTTTAAAGCCGAAGAATATTATTGGACCTTAGGCGAAGTAATAACAGAACAGTTACTTGTCGACGAGGTTATAGCTCAAAAGCTTGAAACGTTAACAATGTACCTTGAGTTTGCTCCCGTTTTCTTCGTTGTTTTAAACGAGAAAGGAGAAATCGCATACGTTAACAATTGGACTCTTGAAAAAACAGGCTACAGTTTGGTAGAAGTTCTTGGAAAGAATTGGTTTGATATATTTATTCCAGAGGATATAAAAAGTATAGTTAAGCAGGTTTTTGACGATATCATGAATGGACGAGTTGAACTTCGCAAAACATTTGAAAACGATATCTTAGCAAAGGATGGAAAAACCATTACAGTGCTTTGGGAAAATAAACTGCTCACCAGAAACGGTAAACCATTCGGAACAATAAGTGTGGGAGTTGATGTCACTGAACAAAAAATCAGAAATTTCGAAGAGGATATACTACTTTCCGTTCTCAGCGCTACTTCAGAAACTAACTATCATGACGCCATAAGCAAATTGGCAAAGATATTAGAAGAAAAGTGCAACATAAGAAAAGTAATTGGAAGAGTCCAAACACATGAAGAAACAAAATCTCTGGAACTTCTGAATAAAATTGAAACCTATGAAACGGATACCCACAAGGTCATCTATTATGAACGTAGGTTAGATGAAAAAATCCTAAGCATAGAAATGTTTTACCAGACACTGCCAAAATATGCTACAGCAAGATGTTTGGAAAATATTGCAACGGTCATCCTGAATTTCATAGACCGTGTTTACTATGTTCAGAAGTTAGAAGAAGCCTCCTTCAAGGATCCATTGACCAAGCTTTTCAACAGAAGGTATTTCGTGATGATGTTACAAGCTGAAATTAGACGAATAAAACGATATGGTGGTGACTCGTGTGTCGTGATGATCGACTTAGATGGATTAAAACAAATCAACGACACCTATGGTCACGACAAAGGTGACCTTGCGATAACTACGTTAGCCCAGGTCATGATAGAAAACACACGAAATACCGACGTGTGTGCGAGATTTGGTGGCGATGAATTTGCAATACTACTTCCAAATACTCCTCCGGAATTCGCCAATCTAATTATTCAAAGAATAATTGACAAGCTCGATACTCTTGATATAAAAGAATTTCGAATATCAATAAGCGCTGGTATTACCAAAATCCAACCAAGTGATGATGCCGAAGGTATAAGTGTGCTCAAAAGAGCAGATGAGTTGCTTTATAAAGCAAAAAGAAGTGGTAAGCACACCATATGTATTGATGCTACTGAAGAATAGAATAATTCCTATAACTGAAATTTTTATTTCAGCAAAAATGTTCTCTAACCTCCTTGTACGCCTCAACAATGGTATCCAAATCGTATCTTCCTGGCGTAACACTAAGGTGCGAAGCATTTATTACAATTGATGCCCATGATTGTATCTCGTCCTCGGTAATTATGGTATCAAGTCTTACGTTCAACAAACGGTAGAATTCGTACAGTGAACCGTCGAACATATCGATGATAACGTTAGCTTTTTCACACCCATATCTTTTTGCGATTTTTAATTCATATGGTAGAAAAACAGCTGTAGCAAGTCCATGTTTTACACCTTTGTCCGTTGTTAAAGAGTAACCCAATGCATGCGCAACCGTGGTCCCTGTTTGAGCAATAACCATTCCTGCTAATGTCGATGCAAACATCATCCGTTCTCTGTAGAATTCATTAGTCAAATCATTCATTAACTTTGGGAGATACTCTTTGATTATCTTAACACTTTCAATTGCAATCATGTCACTGAAAGGTGTAGCTCTTGTTGATAAAAAGCCCTCTATTGCATGAGACAATGCATCAAGAGCTGTAGAGAGTGTTAGTGCTTCACTTAACGTAAGTGTGTATTTATAATCAACAAATGAAATTTTTGGAAACACGCATTCGTGTGAAAAACCACGTTTTCTGCCATTTACAGTCAACACAGAGTACTGAGTCACCTCACTACCAGTTCCTGCCGTAGTAGGAATACATATTATGGGTTTTGCACTTTGGTATTTGCTTTTGTCGTACAAGTCTTCGGGTTCCAAGTGTTTGTTTTCGATAAGCACTGCCACAGCCTTTGCAGTGTCCATGGGACTTCCACCACCAAGTCCAATAACTACATCAATGTCTTGGAATCTTTCTGATATCTCATTTACAACTTCCAAAGGAGGATTTTCGGGAGTTTCATCGTATATGTAAACATGCTTTCCCTCAAGCACATCTAAAATATCATCAAAACTACCATTTTTTCTTGAACTTCTTCCAGTGATAATAAGAAATGTCTCACCAAGAGATTGGAAAAATTCTCTATTCCTAAGAACAATATCTTTCCCGTACAGCACTTTTGTTGGCATGAAAAAACCCATCCGACTACCTCCCTTTCATCTCTATTTTTCAACTGTTTTCAATCTTCCAGAGGATTTACAAGAAAAAGCTGGTCCGAAAGGACCAGCAGTTGAGTAAACTTTAAAAAATACCAATTAGGCAGATATCATCACTGCCTCTGAACAGCAAACCAGAGGGCTATTCCACCTAATATTACCCCAACAATACTGAAGATCAAAGATATGTTACCCATTTGATTTGTTTCAAGTGCCGACACTTTTGTCTTTAAGTTATCATTTTCGCTCTTTAGTTGTGCAAGTTCATCTTTCAAATTCTCAACATCTTGCAAACTCTGCTGTTTTAAGGCTTCAACATGACTTGAAAGCGTTGAAATGTCGTTCTTAGCTCCTGTAACTTCTGATTTGAGATTTTCGATATCCTGTTTTGTTTTTTCGTTCGCACTCAGCTGTTGCTGGACTTGTTTTTCAAGGTCTTCGATTATGCTTTCAACTGTCGAAATTTTACTTTTGAGTTCAGAGTCAACTTGTTTTAAATTGATAATCTCAACTTTTAAGTCGTTCACTTCAACCTTCAGATTTGCAACTTCGTCTTGTAAAGAAGAGTCCATTTTTTTAAGTCCAATGATCTCGTTGTTAATAGCATCAACTGTGCTTTTAAGTTTGCTAATATCAGACTTCATGCTATTTACATCTGTGAAAATAGTTGACTGAAGTTTTGAGACTTCGGAAACAGACTGTTTGATAGTATCAATCTCTAAAGTTTTCTTCTCTAAATTTGAAATTTTTGTTTCTATGGTTGATAGCGTTGTCAGTTGTGTACGAATAGGGTTAACAAAATCCTGCAAATCTTTCACGTTTTTCTCAACTTCGGAAATTCTTGAAGAAAGAGTTGTGACACTCTCCGTAGTTGCAAGTGACGAAATTTTTTGATTTAAAGAAGCCACCGTCTGTTCAGAACTGGTCAACCTCTTCTTCAGGTTTTCTACATCGTTCCTCACATCATCAATGTTCTTTGATAACTCATTGAGGTTCTGTCCCGTAGGTGTTATTGAAACTAAACCCCTCATCTCGGTTACTTTAACTGTTAAAGCATCGTACATTGCTTTAAGATCATCTAAATCCCTTTTTAAGTTATCTAACTGCTTGGAAGAATCCTCTACTGTTGACGACAAAGAATTAACCTGAGCAAGTAAATTATCAATGCGTGTGTTGATGTTTTTATCAGCTGTTGCAAGTTCAAGTATTTTATTTGAAATATCCTTAAGTTGCGCATCGATGTTCGCTGGAAGTGTAAATTGTTGTGATTGCTGGGTTGATGTTGTTGAAGTAGGTAGCTTCTTTTCCACAGCAGAAATTCTATCGTTTAATATATTTAACATTCTATAGAGCGCAACAGCAAGTTGATACCTAGTTAAAGGTTGATTCCCTTGGAAAGTTCCATCCGGCATGCCACTCAGGATTCCGAGTTTTGTTAATTGGTCAACGGCTTCATAAGCCCAATGGTTCGCTGGTACATCCTTAAACGTTGCTGCGTAAAGGCTACTGAATAATGCAACAACAATAAAACAAACCAAAAGTAGTCTTTTCATCTTTAGATACCCTCCTTTTTATTTTAGTTTTCCAAGCTCGTTAACTCTATTTTATCACAGGTTTTACCTTACACAAGTTCCACAAGTTTTTCTGGAATCTTATCTGCCGGAAGTACATGATCAGCGTAACCCTCTTCTATAACTGACTTAGGCATACCAAAAACCACGCAAGTTTCTTGACTCTCGGCTATGACAACACCTTTGAAGAATTTAACTTTAAAGGCACCCTTTGTACCATCCTTCCCCATTCCGGTAAGAATAACAGCGATAGTATTTTCTTTGTAGATTTCTGCAACTTTATCGAGAGTATAATCAACAGCAGGTCTAACGTTGTTAATTTTTTCCGTGTTTTTATCAAGATAGATAATACCTTTTCTGTCCTGATACTTAATTCCCATATGGTAATCCCCTGGAGCTACATAAACCCATCCAGGCTTAAGAACATCACCTTCTTCTGCCTCTTTGACAGACAGGTTGGAAATTCTATCTAATCTCTGCGCTAAGGATTTCGTAAATCCTGGAGGCATATGCTGAACCAGCAAAATAGGTGCAGGAAAATCCTTGGGAAGGGGCGGGATTACAAGATCCAAAGACCTTGGTCCCCCTGTTGAAGAACCTATAACAACTATTTTGCCTGATACTACAGATTTAACACGGAGATTAGTCAATGGCTTTCTCTTCATAAGGATTTGCGAAATATTTATTTTCATAGCATCTCGAATTTTTTGGACTAATTCTGGTCCCATTCTTCGAAAATCCATAGATACGCTACCAGAAGGCTTGGTCACAAAATCAACGGCACCTAGTTCAAGTGCTAAGAGTGTTATTTCTGCTCCTTCTTCTGTCAAGCTACTTACCATTATAATCCGCGTAGGTGCTCTCTTCATTATCTCCTTTAGTGCCTCAATACCATTCAACTTTGGCATTTCAACGTCCATCGTAATTACATCTGGTTTGAGCTTCAAAGCAAGCTCAACGGCTTCCATCCCATCCCTTGCTACACCAACAACTTGCATATCTGCTTCTTTGTCGATTATATCCTTTAGAATCATTCTCATAAATGGCGAATCATCAACAATCATCACTTTTATTTTTTCTTTTTCCAACTTCTCACCACCTTGATACTTAGTAATGGGAACGTTACTGTTGATATTATAGCAAAAATCTTCGCTATTTCCAAACTCCAGTCAAATAGAATACCACCAAAGACCATTATTCCTACTGTTACGGAGAAAAGTGTTGCCCACAATACAACACCTGCACTAGCATCTTTAACTATTTTAATTACAGGGTGGTATTCCTTACTATACAAGTTCATCAGGTGTTCAATAATAGTGTTCACAAGCTCCGACCAGATGACAAAGAAAACAGCGAATATAATCCACAACGTGTCTTCCCTTTTCACTGGGAGGAAAAATGTTGCGGCAATGACAAACAACCCTATCGCAAAATGTATCCTTAAGTTTCTCTCTGATATTATTGATTCAACAATGCCCTCTATTGCATGTTCAAATGATTCTTTTAGATTATTCGAACCCAATTGTTCGTTTTCTTTTCCTTTCGATGCGTGGTTTGTATATTTTGTCTGTAAGCGACGCTCCAAATTTTATCGCCTCCACGTTTAGTTCGTAATATTTGGGGTTAACTTCTTCCTTTACAGCTTCGAACAATGTATCGAAATCAACTAAAGCTGTGCTTTTTACCAAAGTCCCGAGCAATATCATGTTTGAGACCATCACATTGCCGAATTTTTCAATCGCTAGTTTGCTGGCTGGAATATCAATTATTCTTTTTGTGACTCGTCTGAATTCGTTTGGAATGTCCTTTATATATGTGCTATCATAAACAATTATACCATTGGTTGCAACAAATTTAGCCTGGCTAACCATGGAAGGATGCATTATTATCAAAGAGTCAAATACTACAGCTTTCGGATAAAGTATCGGCTCGTTTGATACCAAAACATCGCAGTAACTCGGTCCACCACGAACTTGTTCGCTGTAATTTTGTGTTTGGACAACATATTTTTCTGCTAAAACAAAGGCTCTTGATAAAACATAACCAGCAAGCAAGTTACCTTGTCCACCAATTCCTGCAATCCTTATAGAAAAAGGTCTGGTCATTGTCATTCCCCCTTGCTTTGATTAGCGTAGGTAAGTTTATATCTTGTGTAGAAATCAGGCTTAGACTCATCTTTTCTAAACACTCCTATAACGATTTTGCCCTTTAGCTCTTCTTCTGTCATTTGGTCAGCCTTCTCTTTCATGACGGTATTGTTCTTGAAGTAATCCATCATCTGCCAGGGCTCTCTTAGTCCATTGTATCTTCCGTAATACGTATGGCAGTTTGTGAGAACTTCTACGATAGAGATACCCTTGTGGAGAAGCGCTTCTTTTATGTATTTCACACTCAGCTGATAATGATATACAGTCGACCTTGCAACGTACGTAGCACCAGCAGAAAGAGCAAGCTTTACAACGTCGAATTGCTCCTCGACATTACCCAGTGGCATTGTTCCAGCAATTTTTCCAGCTGGAGTTGTAGGTGAGTGTTGACCGCCTGTCATTCCATAAATCATGTTATTGTATATTATGACTGTTAGATTTATGTTTCTTCTACATGCATGGATGAAATGATTGCCACCGATAGCTGTAATATCTCCATCTCCACCCATCACAACAACCTTGAAATCTGGCCTTGCCAGTGCCACACCTGTTGCAAAAGCTATGGCTCGTCCATGTAGCGTATGCATGGTGTTAAAATCAAGATAACCCGTCGACCTCGATGAACAACCTATACCAGAAACAACCGCTGTTTGATCCGGATTCAAATTAGTTTGGTCGTAAGCTTCCAAAAAGCTTTTGAGTATTATTCCATTTCCGCAACCTGGACACCATACCGTGGGCCATCTATCTTCCCTTATATACTTGAGCAGCCTATCTACCTTCACTCTCTCCACCTCCACACACTTCTATTCCACACGTTCTGAAAAAGAAATCGGTCAAAGGATCTGGGTAACCTTCTATGTAAACTACTCTCTTAATACCAGCATTGATTATAAGGCGTGCGCAAACCGAACAAGGCTTGTGAGTCACATAAATCGTAGCACCTTCTGTTGAAATTCCAAACTTTGCGGCTTGCATAAGTGCATTCTGCTCAGCATGTAACCCATAACAGATTTCCTGATTCCTGCCTGATGGAATATTCAAATCGTCCCTGATACAACCAATCTGGTCACAATGTGGAAACCCAGAGGGTGGTTGATTGTAACCAGTTGCTAGGATTCGTTTGTCCTTTACTATTAGAGCACCAACTTTCCTGTGAACACAAGTGGACCTTTCTGCAATTAATTTCGCTAATCTTTTGAAATAGTCATCCCAACTTTCTCTTTCACCTTTTGACTCTCTTATGGTAACATTTTTTAGGTACGCCTCTAAATCCATAACTTCACCTCTTTTATCTCTCAGACCGAACATTTAAAGCTGGTAGCTAATTCTATTTTAAACCAATTAGTAAATAATATCAACTGATAGCAAAATTTACGAACTAGAGCAAGGGGGCGGAAATGTGGAAAAGCTTGAAATTTCAGTTGTTAGAGCAGAAATTGGTAGTATTTTAATATTTACAAGAAACGATGTCTGCGAACAAATTCAACTAACTGAAGAGGTTTTACCAGACTACGGAGACAACGTATTTACAAGACAGATTAAGGAGTATCTTAGCGGTGAGAGGAAAGTTCTTGACTTCCCAGTCAGGTATTCAACGGGACCGGTCTTTGAAAAGATTTGGTCGTATTTGAAAGAAAATGTGACTTATGGTAAAATCATAACATACGGAGAACTGGCTAAAATATGTGGTACAAGTGCAAGAGTTGTTGGATTTGCTATGGCATCAAACCCGTTACCTTTGTATATTCCATGCCATAGGGTTGTTGCCAAAAATTCTATAGGCGGGTTTACAGCAAACAATGATAAACCTATGATTAAATGGAAAGAATATCTTTTGAAGTTGGAGGGGTCACTTTGAAGAAATTCTTGTTCACATTGTTTTTAACCTTTTTCTTTTTGTCCCTGTTTACACCTCTTGTGATTTACAACAGATACACTGCAAATCTCACAGCGCCACAGAATAAAATTCCAACAAGCCTGGTAGTTGAATATTCTGACGGGACACCATTGTACAGCCCAAAAACTGTTTGGGTTGATTTTGACGACATTCCAGCAATTATCAAAGACAGTGTTATAGTATCCGAAGATAAGAGGTTTTACACCCACAGTGGTGTCGACCTTATAGGCATAGCTAGGGCACTTTTTACGATAATCACTACCGATGAAATTCAAGGTGGGAGCACTATCACACAACAATTAGCAAGAACGTTGTATCTAACCCAAGAAAGAACTTGGAAACGTAAGATAAAAGAGGCGCTTATTGCACTTTGGTTGGAACAAAATTACTCAAAGAATGAGATTTTAGAAATGTATATAAACTCTGTATACTTAGGTAATGGAGTTTACGGTTTCCCAGCGGCTGCAAAATTTTACTTCAACAAAACTCTCGAACAACTAACACCCCTTGAAATTGCAATGCTCACAGCAACACTTAGATCCCCGGAGAAAGCCAATCCGTTGAAAGAGTTAAATAAGGACTTCACAAAAAACGTTCTAAGAAAGATGAAAGAAGCGGGAGTGTTAACTGAAGTTGAATATTCCCGTGCGCTGGAAGAACTAAATAACATAGCTATAAGAAATACAAATAATTTCGCACGCTCATTTGATCAGGACCTTTTCTGGATAATTGTTACAGAACTCAAAGAGCTTGGATTTGAACTCGGAGATTTAAGGAATGGCTTCAGAGTTAGGACCACAATTGATAAAAAGTTGCAAGAGCTTTTAGTTTCTAATATAACAAAAGACCAATGGGCAGGATTGATAGTTGAGCACACAACTGGAAAAATAAGAGCAGCCTATGGGCTTGGTATAATTAATGGACGTCGGCAGCTTGGTTCGTCTATAAAACCATTTTACTATTACCTCGCATTCATGGCAGGATATAATCTTGATGACTTTCTTCCAGACAATCCTATCAAAATCGGTCGATGGGAACCTGAAAACTTTGATAAGAAATTCAGAGAACAAGTTACTATTGAATATGCGCTCGCACATTCTTTAAACATACCATCCATCAACTTGTTTTTGAAACTCGGACAAGGAAATGTTACGAATTTTCTAAAAAATACATTAATGATATCAGGTTTCTACCCAAACGACGCCACCTTGGCACTTGGAACGTTAGAAACATCCGTTGCCGATGTTGCGCAAGGTTATTCAGCGATATTCACCGGCGGTCTAGTCATCAAACCACGCATTGTTGAGTATGTCAAGGATAAGAATGGATACATTTACTATTCCTACAAACCCGCTTTAGTGAATGTTGTTAAACCACCTAAGGGTTTTGATAAAAGGACTCCACTCGAAGCTTCAATTCTGACACTGAGAGCCATGGAAAAAGTGGTTACCGAAGGAACCTCTCGGTCTGCACAAATGCCTGGAAGAAAAATATACGGAAAATCAGGTTCCGCAGAAAACTACGCATGGTTTGTTGGAGGTGATGGAAAATACCTGTTTATACTGGCGAGGGATAACGTAAAGGAAGTCAGTGGTCTTGTCGTAACTCCAAAGTGGAGAGAAATAGCTATCAAAACCGAAATAGGATACACTCCTATTTCTTTACCACTCAACAGTAAGATTCAAAGATTCAACGTTATGGGAGATTCTGAAAACCTTGCAGAACCTAAAACTGTTGCGGGCGAAGTTTCAGAAAGCGTTTCAACTACTTCACAATCAGAAACAATACCAAGTCCCGTTCAAGAAACAAACGAAAATAAATCAATAAACCTTTCTCGGGAAGAGATTATCTCACGGGTGGAAACATCTTCAATCTCAGCAAACGAGCTTGTTGAAGTTTTGAAATTTTATAGTCCGGGTGAAAGAAGAGCCATCCTTTCTGAAATAAATTCAGTGTCTCAAGAACTCGCAGCTGAAGTCTATCAAAAACTCTTAGAACAAGGTATAGAGTTCTAAAATATATTGGAGGTGTTGGGAAGTGAAATTTTTTTACAACCTGGAGAGAAAGGATAACTTCGAATACATTGTTCTGAGAGTCGAAGAAAACAACCTGTCAGGAACAGGTGCAATACTACCAATTAGAAAAAACGGTGAAAATTACAAGATTTTCATGGGTGTAATTGAAGAATACAGAAGCATTGTCGAAAAGTTGCATTGTGAAGACGTCTTTGTTATTACAGGTATACTTGAAGAACATTTTCCAAACCATCCAAAGGTTAAATTCGCCATCCAAGCAGCGGTACTTGAACTGTTTTCCAAAAAATACAAACTCGACATAACCAAACTCTTAGGAGGCCTAAAGTCAACCAAAAATGAGTTGTGTGGTGAACGACTTTTCCCCGAGTACTTGGGAGATGTCTTTCATGCAAAATACTATCCAGAAACCAAAAAAGAGACAAATACAACGTTTGTCTTAACAAAATACCCAAATAATGAGATGGACACCATCCTCAGTGCTCTTTCTTCAAATTACGAGTATTTGGAGGTGATTTCTTGGAGAGAACTTTTATAATACTTAAACCCAACGCTGTTAGAAGAGGGCTCATTGGAGAGATACTGAAAAGATTCGAGCAAAGAGGAATAAAAATCGTCGGTCTGAAGTTTCTTTGGATGACACGGGAGCAATGCGAAAAACTGTATGAACCTCACAAAGGTAAACCATTTTACGAAGAACTTGTGAACTTCATGATGAGCGGGCCTGTTGTAGCAATGGTTGTAGAAGCACCAAGGGTAATAGAAATGGTAAGACACATCGTTGGAGCAACTGATCCACTCAGAGCTGAGGCAGGAACGATAAGAGGAGAGTTTGCACTAACCGTAACTAAAAATCTTATTCACGCAAGTGATTCTGTCGAAAATGCCGAAAGAGAAATGTCCATCTTCTTCTCACCAGAGGATTTGATAGAGTATAAACTTGATATACAAGATGATATTTGATAAAAAGCCACTTGTAAAATTCAAAACCTGGGGGTTAACCCCAGGTTTTGTTTTATTTAAGCTATCTGTCATTCTTCAACAGGTTTGCTAACACGTACCATAATTTCATAAGCAACGAAGAACACTACAAGCGATGAAACAAAACCTACTATTGGATTATCAAATATACCAGCAAGTAAATAACCCACGACAGAGACTGCCATAACAAACATAGCGTAAGGCATCTGTGTGGCAACGTGTTCAAGATGCGGACAACCAGCTCCCGTTGAAGACAAAATTGTAGTATCTGATATAGGTGAACAATGGTCTCCGAAAATGGCACCACCAATCGAGGCACCAACTGTAACAAGAGCACTGTTCAAAAGGTTAGCACCCGTTTTCTCAGCAAGTGCAATAGCTATTGGCATGGCAATAGGAATCATTATAGCAAATGTTCCCCAGCTTGTTCCTGTAGCAAAAGAAATAGCAGCTGCGATTATAAACACAACAGCCGGTAAAGCCCACAACGGAAAACCACCGCTTGTGACTACATGAGCAAGATACTTTGAAAGTCCCAATCCGCCATCTTCCGGGGAATTTTTAATAACCGTTCCTATTGTCCAAGCAAGGGTCAGTATGACAAGCGCTGGAACCATTGACCTTATACCACTGACAATAGCTTCCCCAACTTTTTGTATTGTAAGTAATCCTCTTACCATAAAGTATACCGATGCAAAAACTAATGTAAACAACGATGCATAAAATAGGGCTTTGGATGCATCAGTGTTGTTAAACGCCTCTTTGAGCGTCATAGACTTCACAGCTTCTGAAAATGTGTGTATGTTTTCTCCGTCTATTGCACCAAGGTACGTGGTAACCGGGAAGAAAATCACCGCAAGTCCGACAAGAACAAGAATTGGCAAAATCATGTCAATCGCTCTAGCCCGTTCCTTGACAACTATACCTTCTTTAACTTCACCTGTTGGTTGACCAAATTCCTCATTGTAGAGTCCCAAACCTTTGAGTGCTCGGTTTTCACTTTTTGCCATTGGTCCGAAGTCTCTTCTGAGTATGGTTTGAAGAACCATAAGTATCGCAAGTATCGCGTATAGGTTTATAGGTATGAGCAGGATAAAAAATGTGAATTCACTAACACCAAGCTTTGAAAAGCCATCAGAAGCTTTGATGATACTCATTATGGTAACCACCCAGCTTGAAATAGGTGCCAAAACACTTACTGGAGCTGCCGTCGAATCCAATATATATGCGAGTTTTGCCCTTGAAATCTTTTGTTCATCAGTAACAGGTCTCATAACGGTGCCTATTGTTAAGGAATTAAAATAATCATCGATGAATATGAAGATACCAAAAAGCCATGTTATGATAAGCGTCCCCTTTCTACTCTTAACCTTCGAAGCCATCCATTTTCCAAAGGCATTTGCAGCACCTGTTGCTTGCATCAGACCAACAAAAGCACCAAGGAGTGCACAGAATAATATGATTCTTATGTTCCACCCATCGTTAAGCGAATTAGCGATACCGTCTGTAGCATCAATTAAAGCAGTAACAGGATTCCAGCCGTTGACTATAAGATAACCTACAAACACTCCTGTGAAGAGAGAAAAGATAACCTCTTTGGTCAAAAGTGCTAACGCTACGGTAATAATGGGCGGTAACAAGCTCAACCAACCATAATGTTCCATGTTTCCTCTCCTCCCTTTGTAATATAGTGGAAACAGAGTATATAGTCATTTTGCTAGATTATACCACTTTTCAGTTACAAAACAAAGCAAGAATTACAATTTTCTGTAAATATCTATAAACTTTGCTATTTACTAAGTTTGTAATTACCACATTTTCGTGGTATAATAAACCTAAAGATGTACTTGGTTCATTAACTTGATTTGAGAAATTTGGGGAGGTGTGAACATGACAGGGAGAGAACTTTTCAACATCGCTATCAAAGTAGAATCGGCAGGTTACACTTACTACTCTAAACTATCCGAAAAGGCTACAGGCCAACTCAAAGAATTCTTCAAAGAACTTGCAGAGGAAGAAAGAGAACATGCAAAAAGATTCGAGGAACTAATGGAAAAGTACCAAGAAGATCAATCACTGGCAACTTGGCAAAACGAAGAAGTGAGTGGTTATGCAGAAACTTACGCAAAAGCTTTTATCTTCCCTGAAATTGAAAGCGAAACAATCCCGGAAACTATCTTTGGTGCTTTGAGAAAAGCTATAGAGGTCGAGAAGGATTCGATAATTTACTATAATGAAATCAAGCAAATAGTCCCCGACCCAAAACCAGTTGAAGAAATCATCAATGAAGAAAAGGAACATCTTAGAAAGCTGTCCGAAAAACTTCAAAGCGAGGATTTATCAACGTACAGTGAAGGAAGCATGATTTAACGGACAGGTAATCGTAAAAAAGAACCCGGGCAACCGGGTTCTTTCTAACACATTTGATTGTAAATTTAGGAGACTGCTGTGGATTTGTCAAATGCATATAAAATGGAGAAATTTTGCAAAATCATCTTTTGGATGTTATTTTTTTACATGAATCTCTTTGCCAGTTCTTTTTTATTCTCCTTGGAAATAAAACTCTCCTTTGTTGGAGACGTCATGTTCCATATGCCTACTGTAAATTCCGCCTATTCGAACGGAAGATATCATTTTGAAAACATCTTTCAACACGTAAAAAAGTATATCGAAAAAAGCGATATTGCCTTTTGTAACCTTGAGACTACTCTCGGTGGCCAACCGTATACTGGCTATCCACGGTTCTCTTCACCTGATGAAGTGCTTGATGCCTTGAAATATGCAGGGTTCGATATTATCAACGTGGCAAACAATCACATGCTTGATAGAGGTGTCTTTGGGTTGAAGAGAACGTTGGAACAAATAAAAAAACGCGGATTAATATACGTAGGTGCACGTTCCACCCCACTTGAGGAACTGTACAAGATTGTTGAAGTGAAAGGTCTTAGAATTTCCTTCGTTTCTTTCACTTATTCAACAAATGGAATCCCTATCGATGGAAAGCACAAATACATGTTCATGTATATCACAAAACAAACACTTCTTTCGATTCTTGATGAAATGAAGAAGATATCAGATGTGATCATAGTTTATTTCCACTACGGAAATGAATACCAAACAACCCCTACAATAGAGCAAACAGAACTTGCATACCTTGCGTTGGACAACGGTGCAGATATAGTTATTGCAAGCCATCCCCATGTTCTTCAGCACATAGAACTTGTAGAATACGGCCCAAAGACAAAACTTATAGCCTACTCACTTGGTAATTTTCTTTCAAACATGAGAGCCCCGGGTACAGATGAGGGCGTAGTACTAAACGTAACTTATCATCCCATAAAGGGCGTTGTTGATGTAACCCCTATCCTTACGTGGGTCCACGGTTACAAGTTAGCAGGTAAATCCTATTATAGAATATTACCTGCTGTGGATTTCACTCTGTATCCCGATGAATGGCTGACACAAACTGATACAAAAAGACTGGCACAAATAGCTCAGAAGAAATTACCTGAACAGAAAGTAAAAAGACCGCTAAGTTCAAAAACTTCTAGTAACATTAATACTGCCTTAAGGAATTACTTTTACAAACAACTTATGAACTCCCTATACTTTTGCACTGACATTAAGCCCTTGCACTGATGCAAAGCTATCAAAGAAATGCTTATGTAGTAATCCTAGTATGAAGAATTTGCCCTTGCTGATAAATAAAAAAGAGGACGACTTTCAGTCGTCCTCTTTTTGGCTCCGGCGGAGGGACTCGAACCCCCAGCCTAGTGGTTAACAGCCACCCGCTCTGCCGGTTGAGCTACGCCGGAACACTCTTCACATATCAATTTCCATTATACCATATTCGTAAAACTTGTCAAGTCCTAACTTTTTTGAAGGTTCTTTTTTTCGTTTGCGCGTTAAAATGATATTATAAAACTTTTCTCTTGTCAAGAGACCTTTTTTAAGTAAATTAAGACATCGATTAAACTGAGAATAAAACTGCATTTAACGTTAAAGATGTTGAATTTTCACAACCGTGACTGTATAATTATTTATAGAACAACCAAAAACAACATAGTTAGCATCGGAGGTGATAACATGCCAATGTACAGATACGTGTGCGAAAATTGCGGAAATGAAGAAGTCCACATGCATGGATTCAACGAATCTCCAACGATAGTATGTTCTTCATGTGGCGGCAAGATGGCAAAAACAATAGGAAGAGTAGGAATTGTGTTCAAAGGTAGTGGCTTCTATATTACTGACAGTAGAAAATCAACGACATCAAAAAACGAAAATGACTAACCAAAATTAAAGCCCCCGGGTTCGGGGGCTAATTTTATCCTCTACAAAGGCTTACTTTATAATCCTTACGTTAGCTGCCTGAGGACCTTTTGCACCATTCTGAATATCAAACTCGACTTTGTCGCCTTCCTTGAGTGTTTTGAACCCTTCAACTTGAATAGCACTGTAGTGAACGAAGATGTCTTCTCCGTCTTCTTTTGTGATAAAACCGTAGCCTTTCTTTGCATCAAACCACTTAACTGTACCTTTCATGTAACAACGCCTCCTAAAATCTTATTTACTAACCGCCGTCGTAATTACAGCGGTTGATTAATTATACACCCGTCCAGCAAAAAAGTCAATAGTCATTCGTTATAATAAACCCTAAATCGTTTAATCAAGCGTTTATTACATCATAACACTATTCTAAATCTTTTGGACAAGACTTTTATTCTACTTACCCAACATACAGTCAGACAGTCAGACGATTCGACCTATTCGAAATCCGCATATATTAACGCATTGCAACTATATTTGACAAATTGTTGCGATTATGATAAAATAGTGATTGGATTGTTAAAAGCACATTTTGCCTTTTTGGAAGGTGATGTTAATGCGCATTTCGGTTATTGGCGCAGGTAATGGCGGTCAGGCACTCGCTGGGTATCTTGCCTTAAAAGGTTTCGATGTTTCTCTGTACAACAGAAGTAAAAAAAGAATTGAAACAATAATGGAAAGCAAGAAGCTAGTTCTAGAAGGTGAAATAAAAGCAACAGTTCAAATTTCACACGTAACAACCAATATTGCAGATGCCGTAAAAGGTCGGAAACTTATACTTGTTGCTGTGCCAGCGAATGCTCACGAAGACATTGCGAGAACACTCGCTCCACACCTTGAAGATGGTCAAGTGATTGTTCTAAATCCCGGTAGAACAGCAGGAGCGCTTGAATTTAGAGCTGTGCTAAGGAAGCTAAATGTGCAAAAGAAGGTAGTTATTGCGGAGGCCGAAACATTCATCTTCGCATCACGAATTGTACAACCAGGTGTGGTGCATATCTTTGGGATTAAAAAACACGTACCTGTTGCTGCATTGCCATCATCAGAGAATACAGTACTTGAGGAAACTTTGCTAAAGGTTCTACCTGAATTTGTAATTGTGCCAAACACACTTTACACAAGTTTTAACAACATTGGAGCTATTTTCCATCCCGCAACCACCCTTTTAAACATAGGGTGGATAGAATCATGCGCCGGAGAGTTTGCATTTTACATGCAAGGTATGAGCCCTTCTGTTACGAAAGTTCTTGAATTCCTTGATAACGAACGGTGTGCAGTTGCTAAGGCATTTGGAATCAAGCCTATGTCATTAAAAGAATGGTTAACGTACCATTATGGTGTAGAAGCAGATACGTTATACGACGCCATCCATAGCTCTCGTGTTTATGAACATATTAAAGCACCTTCAACCATTGAAAACAGATATATTTTAGAAGACGTACCGACCGGTTTGGTCCCATTCTCTGCTTTCGGGAAGTTATCCGGAGTCGAAACTCCTGCCACTGATACGATAATAAAACTTGCGTCACTGGTCATGGGTATGGATTTCTATTCCCTTGGCAGGAACCTCGAAAAACTCTGCTTGACTGGGAAGACGGTCGAAGAAGTCAAGCAGATCATGAAGGAGGGATTTTAATGAAACTTAAGATTTTGGGAGCATCAATTGGTAGTTGCGTGCATAGCGTTGGTGTTTTTAATTTTCTTAAGCTGGCTCAAGAGAATGGATATGAAACCATTTATTTAGGTTCAGCAGTACCAATAGAAGTTTTGGTAAAGGAGATTAAGACAGCCAATCCGGATATTGTTGCTATAAGTTATCGTTTAGGGGCATCCGCTCTTAGAAAGCTGTTAAAAGAACTTGAAATGTTGTTGAAAAGGCACAAACTTTTGGATAATAGAACTTACGTCTTCGGTGGAACATTAGAAACAGCAAATGTTGCA
Organism: Fervidobacterium sp.; assembly: GCF_059913585.1. NCBI lineage: Bacteria > Thermotogati > Thermotogota > Thermotogae > Thermotogales > Fervidobacteriaceae > Fervidobacterium > Fervidobacterium sp. Next base: position 33,787 of record NZ_DBOLZL010000020.1, on the reverse strand, counting down.
AGGGAATTCAAATTCATTTCAAAAGTGTTTGATGGGACCGAAGAAATCGAAGATGTGATAATGTTTTTAAGAGGAGAAGCAAAGAAAAGTCTTGGGAAGTTTGAGTATCCACAAACCTTGCGCGAAAGGATAAAGTTCAAAAGTCCATATCCACTAATAAGGCATCATATAGGATTACAAACCCTGGAAGAAACAATAGAAGAGATTAGAAAATTAGCAGAATCTCATTTACTTGATATTATATCTATTGCTCCAGACCAAAACTGTCAGCAATTCTTCTTTGAACCGGAAAAAATGGACCCAAGCCAAGATGGAGCCGGTGGTGTACCTATTAGATCAAAAGATGATTTTGTAAAGTTGTACGAAGCATCTAGGACAGGTAATTATCCACTCGTTAGATGTTATTCAGGAACAACTCACTTGTTAGAATTTTCAAAACTACTTAAGGAAACTATTAATAACGCTTGGGCCGCAATTCCTGTAATGTGGTATAGTGATCTCGACAGGCGTTCAGATAGACCTTTGCTAGAAGCTATCAGGGAAAATATGGAAGCAATTCGATGGAATGCACTGAACAATGTTCCTGTTGAAGTAACTGATTCCCATCAATGGGCATTACGATTAGCACATGATGCTGTTGAAGTTGCAACTGCATACATTGCAGCATTTGTTGCAAAAAAGCTTGGTGTTAAGGAATATGTCCAACAATTTATGTTAGAAACACCATCAGGAATATCACCAAGAGCAGATATAGCCAAGATGATAGCCAAGAGAGAGCTGGTTGAGAGTTTGGCTGGTAAAAACTTTACTGTTTACAGAATGATACGTACCGGATTGATGTCAATGCCAGCAAGTATGGATGCTGCGAAAGGCCAGATAGGTATTTCTATGTTCTATGGTATGGCTCTCGAACCTCATATTGTCCATGTCGTAGCCTATAGTGAGGCTGTGGAACGAGCGCGAGCAAAAGAAATTATCGAGAGTGTTAAAATTGCTAAGAGGGCTATAAGTATTGCAATGCGTGGGTATGTAGATCCTTTGGCCGACCCATGGATTAAGAATGAGAAGGAGAGAATTAAGCAGGAAGCGCTTGAGATAATCGAGGCAATAAAATTTCTCGGTGATGGGACAGAAGATTCTTTGGCCAACCCAGAGGTGTTGACAGAGGCTGTTAGAGTAGGTATTTTGGACGCCCCTACGCTTAAAGGTTTCTCAGTTGCAAAAGGTATTGTTAGAACTGCCTTAGTAGATGGTCAATATCGATGTGTCGATGAGCATGGAAGAGTAATACCAGAACACAGAAGATTGCACGCTATACTGAGAGCCGTTAGTATCTCAAAGCACAGCTATATAAAAAGAAGATGAATTTAAATACAGACTGTCCCTGGAAAACAAATAAATGTTAAAAATCTACGTCATAAAAGGGAGGGAAGAGCACTATTTATTGCTCATAAGCCATGAAGGTTGCAGTCGTGTTTGACTTGGATAATCTCGACCCTGAAAGAGAAAAAATGATAGATGCTGTTTATAATTCATTACTAAAACATCCAGAAATTACTTTTGTTGAGAAGATACCATTTAACAAAGATTTCATGCATACTGTTGTAAAATTCGATGCAGTTTTTAACTTGTCAACTGCACACAAACAAATGCATGTTCCAGCTATCTTAGATTTGTTAGGTATACCTTACACAGGTTCTTCGGCTACAACACACGGTATATGTATAGATAAAACACTCACAAAAATAGTTTTGAAGCATCATGGAATACCTACACCAGATTTTTTCGTTGTCAACATTGGTGAGGAACCACAAAGTCTTCACCTTTCACCAGCTATAGTTAAACCATCACGACAAGGAAGTGCAAAAGGTATCTTTTACGATTCTGTCGTACATGATATATCAGGATTGCGAAAAGCAGTTAACAGGATTCATGAGCAATTCCAAGAACCAGCTTTGGTAGAAGAATTTATCGAGGGAAAAGAACTCAGCGTAGGTATTGTAGGGGATAAAGTACTTCCCATTCTTGAAATAGACTTTTCCGAATTACCCGAAGGGTTAGAACACTTTTATTCATATAGGGTTAAGCATTTTTATGCAGAACAAACGCGTTACTATTGCCCAGCACGTATAAGCGATGAGATTGCTGAAATTATTAAATTCTATGCATTAAAAGCATTTCACGCTCTTGGATTAAGAAATTACGCTCGTATGGACTTACGTCTAAAAGGTGACAAAGTGTATTTTATTGAGGTAAATTCTCTGCCTATGTTAACTCCTAAGTACTCAGATATCACAAAAATGGCGGAAGCTGCAGGATGGAGCTATGAAGAACTGATTTTTGCCATATTCAACGATGCAATAAGGAAATTATAAAAAATTACTTGAATATTAACAAAAACCCCCCATTACGGGGGGTATTGTTATCCTCTAAAGCTTACTTTGAAAGCCTTACATTGGCTGCCTGAGGACCTTTTGCACCATTCTGAATATCAAACTCGACTTTGTCGCCTTCCTTGAGTGTTTTGAATCCATCAACCTGAATAGCGCTGAAGTGGACAAAAATGTCTTCTCCGTCTTCTTTTGTGATGAAGCCGTAGCCTTTCTTTGCATCGAACCACTTAACTGTACCTTTAATGTTATAACGCCTCCTAAAATCTTTCTTTCTAACCGCCGTTCCATTTTTCAGCGGATGATTGATTATACACCCCTGGCAAAAAAAGTCAATAGTCAATACCTTTTAAAAAAATATTTTTCCTTTGATAAGAAAAGCTCTTCAAATCCTTATTGTTAATGCTATAATTAATTGATGCAAATCATGAAAGTTTTATAACTCAGTTAAAAAATACCGTAAGCTGGTAGAACAAGGTCTTGAAGGTCTTGTAGTAGATTTTGTCCTCTAAAACTCATTTAAAACTCATTTTTGAACCACCGAAAATCACTATGCTGCAGTATTTCATAAGTCTTGAAACCTCTACATAATATGTCAGACCAAGCAAGGGAGGAAAAACATGAGGAAAGACAAAAAAACAGAAAAAGAGTACAGAAGATTGAACAAGATTTATCAACTTAGCAGAAGCGGAAAGTTGACGATAGAAAGAATCCGAAAAACGAAACTCAAAATTGGCATAGTCGCCTCGTTGGTTTTTCTCATAACCTTTGTCACGTTCTTCACGCTAATATTTTCTGAAACTGGAGTCGTAAACACAAAAAACCCGGAGAACTTAAACCTCTCATCAAATAGCACGGCAACTTATTTAGAGACTCATCAGTCAACCAACATGATAGATAGCGTCTCTAAAAACAGCACAGAAACATCTTTTGACACGAGGATATCTTTGCCGACAACAAATGAACTTCCAGGAGCCAGTTTGCTCTTGTTAGCACCAAAGATGCCCAATGTATCGAACGAAAATGATGAGAACATTAATAATAGCCAGTCAGAGCAAAATGAAGGACAACCAAATGAAGGAAAACAGAGTTCTTTTAACACAGAACAAACCAACCTTAAAGGTACCCAAGTGATTAACGTTATAGCGACAGAAGCAGAATCCAAAAAACAAGACCAAGACGTGGACATTAAAACCGACATTACGTTTTCTCCTTCCAAATATCATTACATTATTGCGTACAATATCAGTGTTTTTGACTCCCCTGAAAACGAGAAAGTTATAGACACGCTAAAATATGCTACGTATGTTGAAAAGATAGATGAGGTTACATACAACAACATTAATTTCTCAAAGGTCAGATATAATACGCCAAATGGATTAAAAGAAGGATGGGTCCGCTCAAGTTTCCTAAGCGATTCGTTAAAAACTATAACAGGTGAAGAATATAAAGAACTGGTATTTGAACCCTTCAAAAAGATTAGGGCGAGAATCGACGATGTAAGAGGAATATATCTCACAAGAACATCATTTAGTAACGTCCAAAAGATACATCGGTGGGTAGAATTTGCAAAGTCAACAAATATAAACGCGTTTGTTGTGGATGTTAAAGACGATGACGGGCTTATGCTTTTTGAGACGAACGCTGCAGCTGAAATAGTGCCTGAAGCAAATGCCAGGGCTTTTTATAAAAAGGATGAAATGAGGGCAATTATAAGTGAACTCAAGGACCAAGGTATCTACTTAATCGCAAGAATTGTTTGTTTCAAAGATCCTTCTTATGCACGTGCTCACAAAGACAGGGCGATAGTATACAAAGATACCGGAGAACCTTATATGGGAATCTACAAAGTGCCATGGGCGTCGGCATATGATAGACAACTGTGGGAATACAACGTGAGAGTTGCTATAGAGGCAGTCGAAGTTGGTTTCGATGAAATTCAGTATGACTACGTTCGGTTTCCGGAGCTCTCTAAGGAAACTCGCCAGAGGGTAAATCTAAGACAAGTTGGAGATGAATCTTTTGCAGAAGCAATTCAGAAGTTTTTGATTTACTCAAAACGAAAGCTTGAACCTTATAACGTCCCTTTAGCAGCGGATGTTTTTGGACTTGTGTCAACTGCTGTTGATGATGTTGGTATCGGCCAATATTGGGAAGCCATTTCAAACGTTGTTGATTACATATGTCCGATGGTATACCCTAGCCATTATGCGCCAGGCTCTTTCGGTTTGAGTGTGCCTGATGCGTATCCTTACGAGACGATTTACAACGCTCTAAAAGATGGAATTAGGCGAAATTTGCACATACCGACCCCAGCAAAAATTAGGCCTTGGCTCCAGTCGTTTACTGCAACGTGGGTAAGAGGGCACATCGTGTACGACGAAGAAGCCATCCGAAAACAAATAATGGCCGCTAAGGACTTGGGAATAAACGAATATATGTTATGGAACGCATCAAACAACTACAAGAAGATCTGGTATAAATGAACGTTTTGTTCGTGTCTCGAACTATATGAGATTTTTGTGATATAATAGATTCTAGATACTGATACTCAAAACTCCCGGTGGTGAGCAAATGCGCTTAGATAAATTTCTCAAAACAAATAGAATAATTAAAAGGAGAACGGTCGCTCAAGAGGTTGCAAAAGCTGGACTTGTGAAGAAAGATGGAAGGGTTCTAAAGCCATCTTATGAAGTCAAGCCCGGAGACATTTTGGAAGTTTCATACGGTAGACGTACTTTGAAAATTTTAGTTACCGATGATATGAAATATCAAATTCTTGAGGAAACATTCCGAGGTGATGAAGATGAGGAGTTTAATTGAAAATCATATCGACGATTTTTTGGAAATACTTACATACGAAAAGAGATTTTGGAAGGAATTCTGGGAAAAGTTACCGTTCAAGCCTATCACTGAAAATTACGCAAAACACTTTGAAAATTTCTATGAGAAATTGGCTAACCTTTCTCGTAACCAGTTGACCGAATTCTCCCACGTATACGAAGAAAGCAAAGAAAGGATGAAAGAAGAACTTTCCATAAGGCTTCGAAAAAATGCCCGCGATTTGGAATTGTCGCGTGAGGATTTTGTTATTTACCTTATAGCAGGCATTGGTGAAAAAGATTGGGTCGTTGTTGATGGTAAACATGAGAAAGTAATCGTTTTTGATGTCTTTTCACTTTGGAAGAAAGGAAAATTTCCGTCTCTTGCCGATGCTGTATACCAAGCTGTTATACATTTCAGACACGGAGATCTGGAAGGAGACTACTATGATAAGTCCGAAATATTCTCAAAATTAAAGGATGAAATCACACAGCTTGACAACGAGAACATCTTGCAAAATATCTGTGAACTTTTGGATAAACATGTTCCATATTATAACTGGACAGGATTCTATTTAATGGATGAAACCGAAGAAGGCGTACTTGTCTTAGGTCCATACGTTGGAGAACCAACAGAACACGTGCGGATACCTGTTGGGAAAGGTATATGTGGCCAAGCCGCTGCAACAAAATTAACATTCGTAGTGCAAGATGTTAGTTTGGAAACCAATTATCTTTCCTGCAGTCCTCATGTGAAAAGTGAAATCGTTGTGCCTATACTGCGCAAGGATGGCAGTGTTTTTGGAGAAATTGATATAGACAGCCACTTCAAAGCACCTTTCGATGAGAGAGACCAAGAATTCTTAGAATGGATAGCAAAACAATTACTGGTGAGAGTAGTGCACTGGAAAGATTTTGAAAGAAGAATTAAGATAGCTTACTTGGATAGTTACATCTCTTATATTTTGAATGAAATAGTGAAATTCAATATTCCTTTTGACGTAAGTCTTTATGTACACTATGATGATGAAAAAGTTCCAGAAAATCTGTACAAACTCTGGAGAATTGCTCGAAAAATGCGCAACGCAAAACTCGATAAAATAGTGGTAGTAGATAACGTTGAGGAACAAAAAGTTGAACTGAGAACAAAGCTTGGTAATTTTATATTAAACTACAACGACTTACAATTACCTGTTCCAGAAATAGTAAGAAAGATGATTGTTGAAGGAGCTCAAGAAGTTTCCAGAATACTCTTTTCAATCCACCATACTGCAACAAAATTAGCGCAAAGCTTGGTGAACACAAGGCTTATAACAGAATACGCGTTGCAACCGGAGAGCAATGTTAATACGATTTTGTACGCTTTTTTAACAGGTATAACCGCGGGCTATTCAGGTTCTTTTAACAGAGCAATGTTTTTCTACCACACTGACGGTCAGTTTGTCTTTCAGAAAGCTCTGGGGCCTAGGACTGAAGAGGAAGCTCACAGAATCTGGGAAGCCATTGAAGACATAGAACTGAATATGTCAGATTTCTTGGAAACGGTCTCTAAAGATTTTAAGTCAGCCTTAGAATTGCTATACGAGGGAAAAGCTATAAGCGAGGAACAAATAACCAGATACCTTGATGGCGAACCTCATGTAGTAAAAAAAGAAGATTTACCAGAAATCGCTGAAGAGTTTGATATTGTTAACGAGTTCGCTATCATGACTCTTAAGAGCGGGAACAAACTTGTTGGTTTGCTATTAGCAGATAACAATTTTGACCGTAAACCTATATCTGAGTACCAACTCGCTGTTTTAAAAGATTTAGGACACCAAATGGTTCTAATTTTGGAAAATAGAAGATTCATCGAAACAATGAAAGAAAAAGCCGAGGTTGATGCATTAACTGGCTTAAGAACTCGCAGAGCTTTGGAAGAATTCATGTTCAGTCCTCCATTGAAACAATTCTCAGTCGTCTTCATGGATTTGAACAAATTTAAGCTTGTAAACGACATGTATGGCCACGAAAAAGGTGACGACGTGCTTAAGAAATTAGGTAAGTGTATAAACTTGAATATAAGAAAAGAGGACCTAGCATTTAGATATGGTGGAGATGAGGTAATACTCATCATCGATTCGATTGACAAAAATGTTGTTCAAAAAGTTGTGGAAAGAATCTCCGAGTGCTTTGCAAAGTCTGCTGAAATGTCTTTCTCAACCGGTGTAGCGTTTTACCCAGAAGAAGGCGACATCAATAAAGTGCTGAAACTTGCGGATGAACGATGTTACAAGTCCAAATTAACAGGAAAGGTTGAGTTCTAAGGTATTGGAGAACTTACGCTACGGGGAGTGGGCTCTGTGAAAAACGAAGACAATATGAAGAAAGAAGGAAAAAAGAAAAAAGCTGGTGTATTTTTCAGACTATTAAAATACGCTCTACCGTATTGGCACCTTTTAGCTTTGGCTATCGTAGTTGTGCTTGTCCTTACATATTTAGCGCTCTTACCACCGCAAATTGTGAGGAAAGCTATAAATACTTATATACTTTCAGAGTCTTTGCAAACAGCTGAAAAGCTTTCGGGAATATCGAAACAATCACTTCTGTTCCTTATCGTTTCAGGCGGGATTTTTCTTTTTGAGTATCTTTCAATACTTGTTACTACGTACATCGGTGGTCGAGTTGTTTACGACTTACGACGGCAACTATACGACCATGTATTAAAGCTTCCCATGTCTTTCTTCGATAGACACCCTAGTGGACAGATAACAACAAGGATAACGAGCGACACACAAAATGTCCAAGAGTTCTTCACATCAGTTATAACCAGTATCGTCAACGATGTTTTCCTGCTTGCAGGTGTAATCATAATGATGTGGAGAATTAGTTCGAGACTTTTCCTTGATATTATTTACATTTTCCCCGTAATTATCTTGGCGATGGTTGTTTTCAGGTTTTTTGATATCAGGGCATACCGAGCTGTTAGAACAAACATCGCACGTATTAATGCCTACATCGCTGAAAACTTGGCTGGAATGCCCGTGATAAAATTGTTTAATGCGGAAGATTTCAAAAGAAAAGAATTTGACCAAATAAACAGAGAACTTTACAAAGCCAGAATGAATCAACTCTACGTTTTCGGTATCTTCCGACCGTTGATTAATTTCTTATACTACCTCACTTTATCGCTTATCATCTGGTTCGGGTCTAAGTATATCTTAGGTAAAGTGTTGAACTTCGGAGACCTTTACGCGTTTGTTTCTTACATAGATACATTCATGAGACCCATCGAGGATTTATCGGAAAAGTACGATATAATCCAAAACACTATTGCCAGTGGCGAGAAAATCTTTGCGCTTCTGGATGAACCGCAAGAGGAACAAGGTAATTCTAATGGAAAAAAGACCATAGAAAAAGGAACCATAGAATTCAAAGATGTGTGGTTTAGCTACGACAACAAACGTTGGGTTTTGCAAGGCGTAAGTCTTTCATTCTTTCCAGGGCAGTTAGTTGCAATTGTTGGCGAAACCGGTGCAGGTAAAACTACAATAATGAACCTTATAAATGGAATGTACAGACCGCAAAAGGGTGTTATTCTAATAGATAATATGCCACTGGAAGAATACGACATCCACGCTTTGAGAAAAGAGGTATCGGCCGTTCCCCAAGACGTAGTGCTATTCAGTGGTACCTTGTTAGACAACATCAGGCTCTTCCATGACGAAATACCAGAAGAAGAAGTTTACAAAGCTCTTGAGAAAGTCGAGGCATTAGAAATTATACAAAGATTACCAAAAGGGATATACACTGAGATAGTTGAAAGGGGAAAAGGTATTTCAGCAGGTGAAAGGCAACTGATAGCATTGGCAAGGTCTGTGTTATTTGGAGCTAAAATATTCATACTTGACGAAGCAACGAGTAATATCGATGTGGAAACAGAACACAGAATCCAGAAAGCAGTTAGAGAGTTGTCGAAAGAAAATACTGTCATAATGATAGCACACAGGCTTTCTACAGTTGTAAATGCTGATAGAATAATCGTCGTTGCTGATGGGAAAATTGCAGAAGAAGGTAAACACTTTGAGCTACTGAAAAAGAAAGGTGCCTACTATAAGCTTTACGAAATACAATTCGCCAAAGAGGAGACTGCATGAGTATGATTCTGAGAGCTTCCTATTGGACTTGGAAGTTGCTTAATGGAGAATCCATACCCGATGAGATGCCCACTGCTTACCTTATGCTTGACGGAGAATGTATGTATAACTGTGCTTACTGCACACATGCAAAAGATTCAGAAAGTGATAATTCGTATTTGTCAAGGGTAGTTTGGAAATTAATAGAGCTTAAAGATTTGAATTCAATAAGCCTAAAGTTTAAGCGTGTTTGTCTTCAGACTGTCAATTACAAAGGTTATTTTGAAGACTTGCTTAACGTTGTTAAACGTCTGAGAGGCTCCGACACCAATAACAAACTACTCGTTTCTGTTTCCACACGTGTGAAAAACGAAAAAGAAATCGATGTATTAATGAATTCAGGAGTTAACGACTTAGGTATTGCTATCGACGTAGTTTCTGAAAGGCTTCACAGATTGTATCGTTCTTGGCCTTTAGAATATACCCTCTCTTTGATACGTTACGGAGCAGAAAAGTATCCAGGAAGAATTACAACCCATATTATCGTAGGACTTGGAGAAACAGACAAAGAACTCTATGAAATATTCCAGCTAATGAAAACTTACAACGTAAAAATCGCACTCTTTGCTTTTACTCCTGTACGTGGGACAAGACTTGCTCATTTGACACCACCATCTCTTGAACGATACAGAAAAATCCAAATACTCAGGTTCTTGATGTTCGAAACAAACGAAACACCTGAGGTAGATTTTGATGAGTCTGGTAATCTGAAGACATTAAAATACGACAATTCTATAGACATCTCAAAAGCTTTCCTTACATCCGGATGTACGCATTGTACAAGACCTTACTACAACGACAGTCCAAGAAATAAAGTGTTGTATAATTATCATACAATCATAGGAACAAAAAAGGAATGATTCTACATTCATGAGATCTTAAAAGATTTCGCCTAACAAGTGAGGCGATTTTGTTGAACATGAATCAGTTCTACGACTTGCTTCAAAGGTATGCATTAAGTTACGGATTAATTCTTACGCGTCTAACAGGAATGATGGTAATTGCCCCGCTATTTGCAGGGTTTTCATTACCGCTGGAGATAATGGTTATACTACTTTTAGCACTTGGGTACGTAACATTGACTAATGTTGCTATTCCTGTTTTGTTGCCTATGCCTATACTCACAATTGTTGGCTCGGCATTGTACAATTTTTTCATAGGTTTCGTTATTGGATTGATAGGATACACCATTGTTAGCTCAGTCTACGTTGGAAGTGAAATCTTTGGTATCCAGTCGGGATTTAATGTAAGTGGTTCGTTAGACCCTACTATGGAAGAGTCACCTTTAACAAGTGAATTTATCTACCTGTTATCGGTATACATATTCGTCTCTTTAAAAGGTCACCTACTTCTGTACAAAGCTGTTGTTGAATCTTTTCACAAATACCCGATTCTTATTTCTGAAATTTCCTTCAAAGACGTTAGTGGACATTATGTAAGGATATTTACCGATGCGTTTTTGTTCTCCTTGCAAATAGCATTACCTATAATTGGTCTAATGTTTTTAATAAATGTGCTTTTTGGAATTCTCTCTCGACTTGTTCCTCAAATGAATGTTTTTATGGTTGCTTTACCTGCTTCTACACTGATACTTTTTGCTGTGCTTGTGGGGATGATTCCTGTATGGGTAGAACTGATATCGCGGATGGTTTACAGATTGGAACCATATCTCAATCAGTTACTATCAAAATAGCCAAAATAAATCTGCAACTATTCGCGGATCCTGATAAAACAGAAAAGGCAACACCACGTAAAAGACAAAAGGCAAGAGAAGAAGGTCAGGTTCCTATATCACGTGAATTCATCTCCGGACTTGGCTTTCTATTTGTATCAACTCTTTTTTTATTTACTGGCAAACAGCTCTTAAATGCGTTAATGAATGGAACGATATCCACCTTCGAGATATCAGATGTCGAGATAAGAACTTTCGAGGACTTTCTAATATATGGTGTCAAGCCTTTCACATCTGCTTTTGTGTCCCTCTCTTTTCTAGTTCTTAGTGCTGCACTTTTTTCCCTCATAATTGGATTATTGCAAACCAGGTTCCTTTTCACACTTAAGCCTCTGAAACTTGACTTCAACCGTCTCAATCCAATAAGTGGGCTGAAAAGAATGTTTTCACTTAGGTCCCTTTTCGAATTAGCAAAAGCTATTGTAAAACTCTTAATCGTCGGTTTCGTTGGCTACAGTGTTATTAAAGGGAATTTCCAAGAGATAATGATAACAGCTGATTCCAGTTTAATTGACGGTGCTTTACTTGTTTGGAGCACCTTTACAGAGCTTATAATCAAATGTTCGATAGCCTTATTAGTTGTTTCAGTAGGTGATTACTATTTTTCACGCTATGAATACGAACAAAGTATCAAGATGACAAAGCAGGAGGTAAAGGAAGAATTTAAAGAAATAGAGGGAAACCCTGAGATTAAAAGGCGTCAAAGACAAATAATGATGCAATACGCAATGCACAGGATGATGCAGGAAGTTCCGGAAGCAAGCGTAGTTATAACCAACCCAACACATTTCGCGTGTGCATTACGGTATGACCCAGAAAAAGACTTTGCCCCAGTATTGGTTGCAAAAGGCGTTGACAGGGTTGCACTGAGAATAATAGACATTGCAAGGGAAAACGATGTTCCAATCGTCAGAAATCCAAAACTTGCAAGGGAGATATACTACACCACTGAACTTGGAGATGTTATACCAGAAAAACTTTACAAAGCAGTTGCAGAAGTTCTTGCTTACGTTTTTACACTGAGGGAGAAAAGAGAAACACTCAAGTAACAGTCAAGTAATTGCTCTGACGAAGATTTACTTTTCAAGGGGGGAATCTTTTGAAAATCTACTATGACCCTAATTTCACTTTCCAAGAACTTTTAGATTATTACTCTCCTTCACTTTTGGATATAGATGGCGAAAAATTTATTGACTTGCACTCACTAAATATTGTGAATTTTTTGGGTGTGCAACCAATTAATCGATACCAAGAAGAAATCAATGGTTGGTTTTTTAACGTCAACGAATATGAAACCAACGAAATTCTACCTCTCGAAAACCTTTTACCATTCACCAATGAAAATTTTGAAAAATTCAAAATCTCAAACGCGTTATCTTTTGAATATCTTAAGTATAATGAAGTTTACAATAACTTGTTTCTTAAAGTGGAGAATACACTTAACAATCTTGAATGCGTAATATCACTAAATAACAACTTTCTTACCCAGCATCTTGAGATTTTTGCAGACGTAGGTTTTGAATTCCTGCTTGAAATAAACATTGTGCTAACCATTAAGAATTTGGCACGTAAGTACTCTTTCAGTTCTTGCTTTAATCATCCATTTGTTTTTCGAATAGAGCTTTCCAACACTTTCTATGAACAGGTCTATGAATTTTTGGAGGAATTTAGAGACTTTAATATGAAAATTTCCAGACAAATACCAACCTTATACAACCAATTCAAAATGCTTCCGAAATCAGATGAACTCGCACGCATCTTGCAGAATAGTTCGATAGACAGTTTCAGTAAAACAATCTACAGCTACGGAAGTATAGAGTTATTCATAGATGATTTGAGAAAACTGGCCGAACTATTGTCCTTGTTTTTCGAGAACTCAAAGTTAGATTGAAGAACTACGCTTAAAGTTATAAGTAACTGCCCAGCAAAATACAATGATAGAACTAACAAATCCCTGTTTGGAATTCTTTTAACATACTTATCATATGAAAGGAGCAAGTCCGATAAAAAGAAAAGGATTGCACCAGAAAAAACCACTGATAGTATTCCATAGGACTTCCCTGGATTAAATCTCCAGTGTCAATTACTATGACATTGCCTTCTCCATACTTTTGTCTCTGTTCTTTAATCACCGATGCTACCTTCGCCAAACCATAGCTTGCTGGTTTGTTTGTTGCATAATCAACAGGATAAATGTAGCCATGCAAATCGCTTGTGTGCAAAATAACAATTTCCCTTGTTTCGGCAAACAGCAAGACAACCGCAAAAAGTATCAAAATTCCTACTAAAACTTTCCTACTAAACTTCATACACAGCACCTCTTCTTTAGGGTGGTGATAAAAAGTCCTTTGTCATTGCTTGAACTTATGTTCTTTTATTATCTCCAATGCTTTCCTCAACATTACATCTTCTATACCTTTCACATAATTAATCCTATCTTCTGTAGTTAACTCTATTTCATAATCCGGTTCTAAGACTGCATCATCTCGAGTATCTTCACTAATCACAGCTGACGGAAAAATGAAATTCATCTTAGCTACAGAATCAAATTTGTAATCTATTTCGGTTGTATGATTTATTCTCATCAATGTTGGCTCGCCTATTGTTCTACCTTTACGAAGTTTTCTGAACGTATATATAAAGTCCAGAGCCGCATTTGATGTGTACCTGTCAAATAAAATCCAAACATCAGCCTTCACAATTGGCTCCCTTGGGTCGAATGTGTGGAGAAATTTTATTCTGAGCAATTCGCTTGTTGTTTTTTCAAAATCTACGCCGTATTTATTAAGCACGCTTATATTGTAAGCAGTGTTAACTATAGAAATCCATCTCTCAACTGCTGTTCTCTTATCTACAAAATGCTCGAACAGTTCTTTGAAGATTGTAAAGTCTCTGCTAGCAACTCCTCGTAAGTCTACTAAGACAGCCTTCATATCTTTATTCTGCACAAGTGTGCTCGTTACAAAATCTCTGTAACTGTTATAAATCGTTCCAGAGAGAGTAAACGTTCCAAACTTGAACACTCCGATGTCGCCTTCCTTATAAAACTCAAAAGGTCTCCTTGTCGGAAGAGCTGGAAACCGGGCACTTTCACGTGGGTAACTCATAGCAGTCATCGTTTTCACAACCACGGTTTTCTCACCATTGTCGTTCTTGACTTTTATATTATACAGCCTTTGCCTATAAAAAATGCCAATTTTATCTTTCTTCTTATCGACTAACTCAGGAATGAGCTGTATTAACGATGATAATTGCTGCTCACGAATAGAGTAATTTTCACCAGATGTGTATGGTAATAACAGGTCTATCAATTCTGAAATCTTTCTCCCGTTTATTTCTACTACCTCATCACCAGCTCTTATCTCTTCCACAGCACTTGAAGACACAATAGCCCTACCATCAACCACTGTTACTGTAAACGGCAAAACACTATAAACAGGTTCTACGGGAGGATAAAGCCTAAAATTCTGGTCATTAACAACAGAAAGTGCAGGTTGGATAACTTTAAAGACATCAATAGGAAGCATTTTCCTCCTGTTTGGCTTATACTTATGATATTCATCCAAGACCCTTCTTGCAATTTCTTCTCTATCTTCTGAGGGATAGGTTTCTTTAATCGTTCGTACAGCACTATCAAATAACCTCTCCACTCTATCCAATGGCACTAAACGTTTTTGGTACTTGTAAAATTCGATAATCCAAGACAAAGAAAACGTCACCACGATGCCACTTATCATGAATATCACGAACAACTTTGTCCCAGTCTTCAAAATAATCCCCCTCCGTTTAAAATATTACCTAAGTCCTCATTTCTGATATTATAACATCCAATCTTATTTATTTAAAAAGCAAATTTCCCACCTAAAATGTTTTCTGCCCGAAAGACAAAGCATTTCAGATAGCTTGCCCAAGAAAACAAGCGTATACTCAAGTTTCTTTCATGATGTAGTTGAAAATTCATAAGTTATAGGATTTTTTACGTGATATTATTCACAACTGTGCTTAACATTTTCCAAACAAGTGATATAATGGAATTGAAGTTGTGAATAATTTCACACTAAGGTGCTTAGAAGAAATATTCAGCATGCAATAGAATTAAAACTATAACTGAACTGGAGGTATAAGCAATGGATTATTTGTTGACGAAAGAGCAATTATTGGCAAGAGAACTATTTCGTGAATTCGCTGAGAAAGAGGTTAAACCTTTTGCACAAAAGGTTGACGAGGACGAATACTTCCCAACTGAGACGGTGAAAAAGATGGCAGAAATAGGTATGATGGGCATACCTTTCCCAAAAGAAGTCGGTGGCGCAGGTGGAGATTACCTAACTTACATAATCGCCGTCGAAGAAATAGCAAAATACTGCGCAACAACCGCGATAATCCTCTCTGCACATACATCTTTGTGCTGCTATCCAATATACACGTGGGGCACAGAACACCAAAAAGAAAAATACCTTAGACCTCTGCTTAGAGGAGAATATCTTGGCGCGTTTGCATTAACCGAACCCAACGCTGGTAGTGATGCCGGAAACCAACAAACAACGGCGAAACTCGTTGGTGATTACTACGTACTTAACGGTTCTAAGATATTCATAACTAACGGTGGAAAGGCTGATGTCTTTATTGTTTTTGCAATGACAGATAAATCGAAAGGAACAAAAGGCATTAGTGCATTTATCGTGGAAAAAGGCTTCGAGGGTTTTAAAATAGGAAAGCCTGAGAGAAAACTTGGTATTAGAGGTTCCTCAACAACCGAGTTAATTTTTGAGGACTGTAAAGTCCCTAAGGAAAACCTCCTCGGAAATGAAGGGATTGGGTTCAAAATTGCTTTGCAGACACTCGATGGAGGGCGTATCGGTGTTGGTGCACAAGCTCTTGGAATTGCTGAAGGAGCCATTGCAGAGGTGTTGAAATACGTTAAAGAACGGAAACAATTCTCAAAACCAATAGGCTCATTCCAAGGAATTCAGTGGTACATCGCGGATATGATAACAAAAACGGAAGCTGCTAAATTGCTGGTCTATAACGCAGCAATAAAAAAAGATAGGGGAATTTTGACAAGTGCAGACGCTGCCATAGCTAAAAAGTTCGCATCCGATGTTGCTATGGAAGTTACAACTCAAGCTGTCCAAATATTTGGAGGTTACGGATACACAAAAGACTATCCCGTAGAACGCATGATGAGGGATGCAAAAATTACGCAGATATACGAGGGGACAAACGAGGTTCAAAAAATGGTTATAGCATCCCACTATATAAAGTGAGGTGTGAATGATGAGTTTTAAAATTATAGTATTTGCAAAACAGGTCCCAGATACAACAGAGGTTAGAGTTGACCCAATAAAAGGCACGCTTATTAGAGATGGTGTCAAGTCAATAATGAACCCTGAAGATAAGAATGCGCTCGAAGCTGCACTACAGCTCAAAGATAGATACGGGGCAAAGGTCACAGTGATAACAATGGGACCTCCCTCGGCCGAAGCTATCCTCAGAGAAAGTTACGCAATGGGAGCCGATGAAGCAGTGTTAATAACAGACCCACTTTACGCAGGCTCGGACACATGGGTCACCAGCATGATATTAGCTAAAACGGCTCAAATAGTAGGCTTTGATTTAATATTAACTGGTCGTCAGGCAATAGATGGAGACACAGCGCAAGTAGGTATTGAAATTGCAGAGCACTTGAAGATACCAGTGATAGCCTACGCTGTTGATTTGAAAATTGAAGGAGAACGAGTAATTGTCACTCGAGAATTAGATAGCACGTACGAGGTGGTCTCAGCAAAGCTTCCTTGCTTAGTGACATGTACAAAAGAGCTCAATAAACCAAGGTATATGAAGGTTGGAAATATCTTCGGATGTTTTGATAGACCTATCAGTATCTTTAACAATTCAGTTCTAAAATTTGACAAGAACGAAGTAGGTTTGGTTGGTTCACCTACAAAGGTTAGAAGAACATTCACAAGAGGTCCAAAGGAACAAGGAACGATTTTCAACGGCAGTGCTGATGAAGCTGCTCAACTGATTTTGTCAAAATTAAAGGCTGAAAAGTTAATAACAGAACAATAGACATGTTTAAAAGGGGCGTGACAATATGATAATGGTCTACTGTGAACAAAGGAATGGTGAACTACCGAATGTTGGTTTAGAACTTATTGGGAAGGCGGTCGATTTGGCAAAAGACTTAGATGGTGAGGTGACTGCAATAGTTTGCGGAAATAAGATAACCCATCTGTCTGATAAAATTTCCCAATACGGAGCGACAAGGGTTATAATAGTAGAACATCCACTTTTAGAAAAATACACAGTCGATGCTTACACAGAAGCACTTTATCAGGTTATCAGTTCAGAAAATCCTGACATCCTCCTTATCGGAGCAACTTTCACAGGACGTGAACTCGGTCCACGACTTGCTGCAAGGCTAAAAACAGGTCTCACAGCAGATTGTACAAACTTAGAGATAGACCCTGAATCAAAGTTGTTACTCATGACCCGTCCAGCGTTCGGTGGCAACCTTATGGCAACAATAATCTGTCCAGAGCGAAGACCTCAAATGGCAACGATTAGACCTGGTGTGTTCCCTCTGCAAAAAACTGACATCCAAAGAAAAGCCGAAGTGTACATCCTCACGCCCAAACTAAGTGAAGAGGATATAAAAGTCAAAATTCAACAAATTATCGCAAAGGTGCGCAAACATAAAGATATAACCGCCGAAAGGGTAATAGTTGCCGGTGGAAGAGGTGTCGGTTCAAAAGAGAATTTTGAACTTTTGGAAGAACTTGCAGAATTACTTGGTGGTGGCATTGCTGGTTCAAGAGCAGCAGTTGATGAAGGGTGGTTGTCAAAAGATTTACAAGTAGGTCAAACTGGTAAAGTCGTTAGACCAAAGCTCTACATTGCCGTTGGAATAAGCGGTGCTATACAACACCTTGCCGGTATGCAGGAAAGTGAATATATTATAGCTATAAACAAAGACCCTGAAGCACCTATAATGAAAGTTGCAGACTTGGCTATAGTTGGAGATTGGAAACCTATAGTTAGAAGACTTATACAACAATTGAAACAGACAATGGATATCCAAGAAGAAAAGATTTCCTAAGATTAATTGAACAGTTGAAAACAGGTCCATGATGGACCTGTTTTATATATATTTATTGATTATAATGTCTTGATTATAAGCCTCAGCCAACTTTTTGGAAGTAAAATAAATATACCTTGGAACAAACAAAAAAAGAAACATTAATCCACCAATTAAAACCAAAATACCTTCAAACAAACCGAGAAAAGACGGTCCAAGATACTGTATTACAGCAGCTCCTAAAAGCGGACTGAATATTCTCATCAAACTATCAACCGAATTGAATATTCCCAGTGTTCCACCGAGTTTATCTCGTTCAACTGATTTTGTAACCAGAGAACTGAGCGATACACCAATCAATGCGGAAGATACTGAAAGCGGAGCTAAAATCAATAAAAGCGTTATTAAATTTGGTGAAAGAGAGTACAAAACAAGAAGTGGAGATGCTATGAAGACCATCATTTTGACAATCTTGCTTTCTTCGTACTTCTTTGTGACTTTTCCAACCAAGAACCCTTGTGTGAAGACAAGAACAAGGCCCACATAAGCGAGCACGTAACTTGTTGTTGAAAGTGGAAGATCAAGTTTTCTCATAGCAAAGAGTGCAAAGGAAGATTCAAACATGGTGAAACCAAGTGAGTAGAAGAATTTTACAAATATTAAAGAACCTACATGAGGAATTGTTATTGTCTTTTTCAGTTCTTCGAATGTAAATGGAACTTGCCTTGATGATTTTGCCGGTTTAGAATCAGGTAGTAGGAACATTATATTCATTAAATTAACAAAAGAAAGTCCAGCGGCAAAGAATGCCGGAACCGAAAATCCCCACCTGCTCAAAAATCCTCCTATTGCAGGACCAAGTATAAATCCTAATCCAAACGCTGCTCCTATTAATCCAAGACTCTTTGCTCTGTTTTTCTCATCTGTAAAATCGCCGATATACGATTGCGCAACAGTTATATTTCCGCCTGTAAGTCCGTCAATTAACCTTGAAAGCAATATTACGGTAATCGACCTTGCGAACCCAAGTGTTAGCAATGATAAGAACGTTCCACCAACACTTAACAAAAGGGCTCTCTTTCTTCCAACCTTGTCGGAAAACCTTCCAATCAAAGGAGCAGCAAATATTTGTCCAATTGGATAAACCATCGACAACAACCCTACTATCAAATCATTAGCACCAAACTGTTTAACAAAATATGGCAAAAGAGGTATTATAAGTCCAAATCCAAGCATATCCGCAAGCACAATAAAAAATAGGGTGATTAAAACTTTCTTCCGTTGAGCTTCACTTTTCATTTCTGTCACCTCCAGTGCAAAAAGAGCAATTAGTTTAACATAATTATACTCTCCCTTTTTTTGTGATGTCAATAGATATTGTATAAACTTGTACTCTATATCGCTTTTCTACTTAATCTAGTTACTAAAATTTCACCTGAAGAGTTATAATTGATTTGATGAGTTATAATTAATTTGATTTGTAATAAATGAATCTTCCAGGAGGAATTTTAATGAGTATTCTTGCAATTGATTGTGGTACACAGAGTCTAAGAGCAATCATCTTTTCAGAAAAAGGCGAAGTTTTAGCAGCTGAAAAAGTTGACTTTGAACCATACTATTCACGTAATATCGGCTGGGCAGAGCAATCTCCCAAAATTTATTGGGAAAGCTTAGCGAAAGCTACGAAACAACTAAAAGAAAAATTCCGGAACATATTTAATTCAATAGAGGCTGTGACACTAACTACGCAAAGAGCGACAATAGTTGTTGTTGACCAACATGGTAATCCTTTAAGAGATGCTTTCATTTGGCTTGATGAACGGGAGGCTGTAGGAAAACCAAAGCTTTATCTTCATGAGAAGTTAGCTTTTTGGCTTATCAAAAAACTTCCCACAGCTGAAATGGCATACAGAAGAAGCAAGGCTAATTGGATAAAACAATTCGAACCTCAGATTTGGAGTAAAATTCACAAATATCTACTGCTTTCCGGATATCTAACTTACAAACTTGTGGGTGAATACATAGACTCAACTGCTTCCCAAGTTGGATACATTCCATTCGATTACAAATACAAATGTTGGATTAAAAGTCCATATCACTATAAGTGGAGACTTTTTGGTGTAGAAAGAGAAAGACTCGCCAACCTTGTTAATCCAGGAGAAATTTTAGGTTATATAACAAAAACTGCGGCACAATTCACGGGATTGAAAGAAGGCATACCGGTCATTGCTGCAGGCGCGGATAAGCAATGTGAGACTCTTGGAGTTGGTTGTCTTTCACCAAACGTTGGAAGTATAAGCCTTGGAACAACAGCAACAATTCAAACAACTACAACAAAGTACGTCGAAGTAATACCGTTTATTCCACCATACCCCTCGATACTTCCGAATGCCTATAACCCCGAAATCGGAATATCCAGGGGCTTTTGGTTGGTTACCTGGTTCAAAAAAGAATTTGCACATAGCGAAGTCAGGGAAGCCGAGGAGCTTGATACGTTTCCAGAGAAAATACTTGACAAATACCTGCGCGAAATTCCAGATGGAAGCGATGGATTAATTATACAACCTACTTGGACAGCAGGACCCGAACGCCCCTTTTCAAGAGGAGCAATTATAGGATTTTCAGACAGACATACTCGGTTGCATGTTTATAAAGCAATTATAGAAGGTATCGCTTACGCTTTGCTTGAAGGAAAAAAGAACATAGAAAGAAAAACCGGTGTTCGAATGGAAAAAATAGGTCTTTCTGGTGGAGGCTCAAAAAGTGACGAAGTGTGTCAAATAACCACAAATATTCTTGGTGTTCCAACATATAAAGTACAGACGAACGAAACTGCCTCACTTGGTGCCGCTATAGCAGGATATGTTGGTATCGGAAAATATAGAACGTTTCAGGAAGCTGTTCAAAACATGGTTAGAATTGAAAAAATCTTTTATCCAGATTCCAATAAAAACAAACTCTACATGGAATACTTCGACAAGGTGTATACTAAAATGTGGAAACGCATGGAAAAATTATATCATGAGCTTGGGAAAATAACTGTCAGAACATCTTCTGCGCAACCAGAACTTTGAAATAGCATTTTCTTTGGTAAGTTTTTATTATTTTTTTATCAAAAACCACAGACTTTTTTCTTGACAATGGCACCATAAATTTTGTATAATCCAGTCATCCATTTAACAATTCAATACTTCTGGATAGGAGGGGTTGCAGGATGAAGAAGTTTGATTTACTTGCATTGATTTTGGCAGTTTTGTTAGTAACGTTCAGTTGTACCAACTCATTTGAACCAAGATTTGAACCACGCGCACAGGGCGAGTTTATGGTTTCAGAAAAACTTGGTGTATCCGGAACAGAAGAGGATTACGTTCCAGGGGAATATGTTGTCCAGTTCGAACCAAGAGAGGATGCTGTTAAGGCACTCTCAAGCGTTGGTGCAGAAATAGTTAGAATGTACTCCTTCGACGATGTACAGATTGTCACGGTTCGTACAGAAAAACCAGAACTTCTTAATTCTGTCCCAGGTGTCAAGTCAGTTGATAAAAACTACATTTATAGAGCACTCGCAACGCCAAATGATACATATTATCGATATCAGTGGCACTACAATAATATCAAACTTCCACAGGCTTGGGATATCATGAAATCTGCCAACATCGTTGTAGCAGTTATCGATACAGGAGTTAGCTTTACACACCCAGACCTTCAGGGTATATTTGTTCAAGGATACGACTTTGTCGATAGAGATTACGACCCAACAGACCCTTCGCAAGATGTGAGCCATGGAACACATTGTATAGGAACAATAGCATCTGTTACAAACAACAGCCTTGGTGTTGCTGGAGTTAATTGGGGAGGTTATGGAATAAAGATAATGCCTATCAGAGTTCTTGGCGCAGATGGTTCTGGAACACTTGACAATGTTGCGGCAGGTATCAGATGGGCAGTTGACAACGGCGCTAAAGTAGTGAGCATGAGCCTTGGTGGAGGCGGAGCACGAGTTTTGATGGATGCTGTCAAATACGCTTACAGTAGAAATGTAACTCTTGTTTGTGCAGCTGGAAATGAAAATAGACCCTCACTATCTTATCCAGCAGCATATATTGAAACGATAGCTGTTGGGGCAACAAGATACGACAACAAACGCGCTCCATATTCCAACTACAATTACACAAGATACTATGATCCTTACAGAAAAGCGTATGTATACCATTACCTTGATGTTGTTGCTCCTGGTGGAGATACAAATGTTGACCAAAATGGTGATGGATACGCAGATGGTGTACTTAGCACAGCCTGGACACCGACATATGGAAATACATATATGTTCTTGCAAGGTACATCTATGGCAACACCACATGTTGCAGCAGTTGTAGCCATGCTTTATGCGAGAGGTTACACAACTCCAGAGGCGATTAGAAGCAGACTTATAAAGACAGCCTACAAGATTCCTGGTTATACGTACAATTCAAAAGGATGGAATAAATACGTTGGTTATGGTTTAATTGATGCATACAAGGCATTGACATATTAAGCTTCAGCAAAAGAGGGAGGGTTTACACCTCCCTCTTTTTTTCTACACAACTGAGTATATCTTTATTTTCCTTACTTTCCTTCCTGCGGATTTGTTTGTCTCCTCCTCTTAAACTCTTCGTGCTCTTGCTTTAGCTCATTAATTAAGTCCTCTACTTTCCAAGTTAGGCTTATCGGAGTGGTACTCGCAAATATTAAATCTTCGCCCTGAAAGTTTTCTTTAATTAATTTCATCACCTTAAGAATCTCAGATTTGTCAAATCCGTGTAATATAATTACCTTCTGTTCTTTTCCATCCATGACACATCTCCTTTCTCAACTGCCAATTTTCTGTTGAACAATATTATGATGATTTATACCAAGTCTAATTGTATAGTTAATTTTACAAATTGTCAATAATTGTATGATATAATAAGCTTACCGAACAATATGAAGAGTCAGCGGGATACCGTTAACTTGTAGTGATGGAGGTAGCTAATTGTGAAATGATGCTATTGACGTGCTTGTGAAAATGAGAGAATCTGAAAGAATGATTGCAGCCTTTACAAAGGAATTGTTGGTTACCGTATTTGTCGTGACCGTTTTTGTAGAAGTTGGTAGAACCACACTTTGGGCAAGAAGGTGTTGAGTTATTCATACCGTGGAACCTGCTTTTGTTAAGAGTTGTTGGGTCCCTATTTAAAGAATAATGCGGTTCTTGGAGAATTTCAATACTTTTAGTTAACATTATCATCAGCAGTCAGGGGGTGATTTTTTGAAATATATTATTTTCGTTACTTTCGTTTTGATTTCTCTATTATATGTATACTATGGAAGGAAGAGAATTTTGCATTCCAAGAAAAGTTTATCAGATTTGCATCTTTTAACAGAAAATCCTAAAATTTCTGTAATTATACCTGCAAGAAATGAAGAAAAGAACCTATCAAAACTTTTGCCGCTTGTTATAAACCAATCTCTGAAACCACTTGAAATAATCGTTGTTGATGACAACTCCACTGATGGAACGTTTTCCATTGCGAGCAGTTTTCCTGAGGTTAGTGTTATAAGACTAACAGAAGAACCTCCAAAAGGTTGGGTCGGAAAATCTTGGGCCATATGGAACGGATATCTGAATTCTTCTGGGGAATATCTGCTCTTTCTTGATGCGGATGTGGAACCAAGCAATGAATTAATTCAATCACTTTTTCTACGCCAAAAGGAACATGGTGGTTTAATATCAGTATGGCCATACCAACGTTTTGAAAAGTTTTATGAGCACTTGACTTTGCCTTTTAACATAATGATTGTTTACGCGAGTAATAACTTGGGATTTCCAAATAAAGTCCCTTCTGGCGCATTCGGTCCGGTGATTTTTACATCAAGAAGTGATTACGAAATCACGGGAGGACATCAAGCAATAAAAGACAGTGTTTTAGATGATATTAAGCTTGGTAAGTTATATCTTAGTCATGGTATCAAAGTTACAAACTTTCTTGGAAATCATACCATAAAGTTTAGAATGTATCCATCAGGTTTTAAGCAACTTTTTGAAGGTTTTTCAAAGAACATGTCTGCCGGAGCTACAACTGGTGGGCTTTTTTCGTTTCTTTTGTCACTTATCTTTATGGCTGGTATTTATTCATCGCTCACTTCAGTTTTTACATTAAATGGAATGGTGCGTTATTTAACGGTTGCTCTAATTATATATTTAATGGCAAAACCCACAGGTGATTACAAATGGTTTGATGCCATTTTTTACCCTCTGCATTACATCTTTTTCTTAATTGTATTTTTTACTTCACTTTACTTAACAATATTCAAAAAGCAAGTATATTGGAAAGGGAGGAAAATAGATGTTCACTAACCAATTAGCGTTTTATATGCTGATTGTCACAATCCAGTTCTTCTCTGGAAGTATTATGTATTCTTATATATTTGCTAAATTGCTCAAGGTCGATTTAAGAAAAGTTAGAGATGGTAATCCAGGTTCTTCTAATCTTTGGCGAGTAGCTGGATGGAAGTGGGGACTTTTAGCACTTGCACTCGATTATTTCAAAGGAACACTACCACTTGCGATATTTGTTGGTATTTTTGGACATTCATTAAATAAATTTGTTATTTCGATAGCAGCACTTTTTGGTATTCTTGGTCATGCATTTTCTCCGATGCTGAAATTCAAAGGTGGAAAGGCAATAGCAACATCCTTTGGTGCGTGGTCTGTTCTAACGAAATGGGAAGCGCCGACCTTACTTGGCGTTGTTTTTACAATTTTCTCGATATATCGAAAGATTTCAAGGAAAGAACCCACAACTCCTGAAGAAGATGCATTGAGAGTTTTTCTGGGGTATTTGGTTCTTTTAATTTACGTTGTGTGGAAAGTTTCTCAAGGGGCTTTAGAGTTAATTATTCTGTACTTTGGGAATGTTTTGGTTATACTTTATAAACACAAAAACGAGTTGTTTAATCTATTAAATCAATACAGGACAAAAAGGAGTGAAAGGGCATGAAAATATTAAAGTTGACTTTAATATTTTTGCTGTTAAGTATTTTTTGTCTTATTTCATTCTCTCAGAACAGTAATTCAGTGAACAATGTAGAATATTTTACTCAGAAATTCGTTAATGCTCGGTCTTTGAAAAACATTGAGGACCTCAAGAACTTGATTAATATCTTAGAGAACGAAATCAAAAATGGCTCTAATAACTCTCCTAACTATGAGAAAATTCGTACATTACTTTCAGAAGCATATTTCGAATACGGTCAGTTGCTCAACGATAATAAGCTAAAAGAAAGATACTACAACCTTGCACTTCAAACAGCAAAGGATATTATAAAAACAGCTCCTGAGAACGGCAAAGCTTATTATATTGCTGCCATGTCTTCAGCGGCACTTATAGATTTTGTCAATGTGTTTCAAAAACTTCAACTAATGAATGATTTTGATTTTTATATAGAAAGGGCAATAAAATACACACAAGATAACTTAGATAAAGCAATAGCAAACATAGCCAAAGGTGTTAGATTCATGAATCCTCCTTGGCCATTTTACGATTACAAAAAGGCAGAAGATAGTTTCAAAGAAGCTGAAAAATACGCGTCGAATTATTCTGGATTGTATCTGAACTGGGGACAGCTCTACCTAAAAATGGGCGATAAGAAGAGAGCTGAAGAAATGCTTAGGAAAGTGTTAACAATGGAACCGCATCCATTTTTCATGAAACAACATGAAGATAATGTGAAAATAGCCAAACAACTCCTTGGATTGATTAAATAGTTTGAAATAAGTGGAGGGATTGATATGAAGTATGTATTTTGGCTTACAGTATTTTTTTGGTGGGCAATGGATTTTTATATACTCGTTCTCAAAAGGAACTCATATAGCAAGATATTGGACAAAAAGAGCAAGTTCATTGTTACAATACTAATACTTCTTGGGGTTGCACTTGCCGTTGGACCTGAAAATTTTAGAGCTGTCTGGAGGTCTAGGGATTTTGGTTTGTTCCAGGTAGTTGGCACATTCGTTGTCCTGACTGGAGTTATTTTAAGATTATTCGCTATCTTGACGCTTGGCGAATACTTTGCGCCGGATATAGCGGTTAAATCAGATAAGAAACTCATTCAAAGAGGCTTGTATAAGAAGATTAGACATCCAAGCTACACTGGTGAAATTATTGCTTTTATAGGATTAGCAATAGTTTTTCAGCATATCCCAGCTTCTATCTACATATCTATTCTACCAACTCTCGCTTTTGTTTACAGGGCATTTGTTGAAGAACAAAAATTAGCCCAAGAGTTCGGTGATGAATTTATAGAATACAAGAAAAGGACAAGAATGTTTATTTAAAATTGTAGGAGGAGAGCAGTTGTGATAAAAAACCAGTGGTATGTTGTCATGTCTTCAAAAGAAGTAAAAGAAGGAAAGCTCATTGGAGTCACAAGATTTGGTGAAAAACTTGCGATATGGCGTGATGCAGAAGGAAAAGTACACTGCATTTCAGATATCTGTTGTCATCGAGGTGCGTCTATATCACACGGAAAGCTTCTTGAAAATGGTAAAAGGGTTATGTGCCCATTCCATGGCTTTGAATATGACCCAACAGGTAAGGTTAGGGTGATACCTGCCAATGGACGCAGTACACCAGTTCCTAAAAATTTTCGGGTGAAGGCGTACGAAACTTATGAAACTGCTAACTTTATTTGGATATGGTACGGCGACAGCAAACCAAGTTATACGCCTTCTTACTTTGAAGACATTGATGATTCACTAACTTATGCGGAATTTAGCGAAGTGTGGAATGTACACTACAGCAGAGCAATAGAGAACCAACTTGACCCAATACATGTTCCTTTCGTCCATTACAATACAATAGGAAGAGGAAATAGAACCGTTGCCGATGGACCTATCGTAAGATGGATAAATGATACAATGTTTTACTTCTACGTATTTAATAGAGTTGATGACGGGACACCTGCACGCAAACCTGAAGAGATTCAAATCTCTGAAATGAGTAAAGTATACCTCGAGTTCAAATTTCCCAACATTTGGCAAAACCATATAGATGAAAAACTTAGGATAACGGCTGCATTCGTACCTATTGATGAAGAACATACCAAGATATACATACGATTCTACGTTGGTTTTACGAAAATAAAAGCTTTGAACAAGCTCATTGCAACCTTAGGTATGCCTTTCAATAAGAAAGTCCTTCACCAAGACAAAGCCGTTGTAGAAACGCAAATTCCAAAGAAGACAGAACTGAGAATGTCGGAAAATCTTATAAATGGTGATTTACCAATTCTTGAATACAGAAAGAAAAGAGAGCAACTAAAAAGTGCAAATAACAAATGAGGAGTGAACATATGAGCAAAGACAAGGAAAAAGAAAGAATAAACGTCCAATCTGAAACAGAATACGCAATAACTTCTTTAGAGCAACTTATCCAACTTTGGACAAAGACGTACAACCACGAAGGAAAGCCAGATTGGTCGCATCTGCTCCCATATTATGATGAAAACATACATTTCAGAGACACAGTTCAGGAAATACATGGTATTGAGGAGTTTAAAGCCATGGTCGAACGTTTGACCAAACGCTCTCAAGAGCTCCACATGAATATTTTGAATGCGGTTATGGAAGGCAACATCATTTTTGTCGAGTGGGATATGATTATCAATTTTAGAAAGACAAAAACTTCCGTAGTACACGGTGTAAGCAGGCTTATTCTTAATGAAAAAGGAAAGATAATAGACCAGAGAGATTATTACGACCTTTGGGGCGATATTTTCGACAATATCCCCGGCTTTGGTAGGTTGTACAGGAAATTCATGAAGAAGGTGTTCGGATGAAAGAGTTCAAAGGATGCTCTATTAGAAGATATTGGTTTCAATACAAATGGTCAAATATCTTTGAGATGATACGGAATATGTCAGGTAAACCACAGACATGTTCAGAACGTTTCGATGGAAGGTTAGTCGTTATAACGGGGGCAACATCCGGCATTGGATATGAGACGGCGAAAAAGTACGCTTCAAAAGGCGCAAAGTTACTAACAATTAATCGAAATAAGGAAAAATCGGAAAATCTGTGCAAAGAAATATCTCAGCTTTATGGAACAGAATGTAATTACATCCTTGCCGATTTGAGCAAACTGAAAGATGTTAAGCACGTTGTAGAGAAATTGAACTCTCTAAATTCCAGAATAGACGTTCTGATTCACAACGCTGGTTTATACCTAAACAAGCGAACACTCACAGAAGATGGGCTTGAAATGAATTTCGTTGTCCATTACCTCGCTCCGTTCATTATCAACTACTTCTTAATGGATAAACTGAAAAAAGATGGCTCGACAAGGATAATATTCGTAAGTTCAGAAGGATACAGATTTGCAGCTTGGGGAGTATGCTTGGACAATTTACAATGGGAAAGAAAAAGATACTCAGGTTTGAAAGCCTACGGTTCGGCAAAGCTCGCCCAGATATTGAGTATGCACATATTCGCTGAAATTTTCTCTTCAGAAAACATGAACGTGACAATCAACGCTATGCATCCCGGTTTTGTGAAAACAAACACCGGGCAAGATAATGGACCTGTGTACAAGTTTTTTAAGAAGAATTTCTTAGATAAAATGTCGCGCGACCCTTGGGAATCCGCAGAAACGCTTTACTATCTTGGCGTTTCGAAAGAAGTTGAAGGTATAACTGACAAATTCTTCCATTATACTACAATCGAAGAACTTGCACCTCCAGCCAAAGACATGGAACTAGCAAGAGTACTATGGGATAAAACAATCCAGATAATAAATGAAAAGTACCTAAAAGTGAGGTGAGATAAATGAAAAGTAGCAAGAGAGTAGTAATAGTCGGTGGTGGAATTGCCGGACTAACCTCAGCTGTATACCTTGCAAGAAAAGGTCACAAAGTGAAACTATTTGAAAAATACGAAAAATGTGGTGGACTTGTTAATACTTTTGAATACGAAGGATTTAGACTTGAAGGTGGTGCAAGAGCACTTGTTAACGCGGGCGTTATAAAGCCCATGATTGAGGACCTTAAACTGGATATCGATATTCTACCAAACCATGTATCGATAGGAGTAGAAGATAGAATATTGAGGGTTCGTGGAGAAGAAAGCCTTAACAATTATGCTCGCCTTCTGAAAGAGCTGTATCCGGAATCTGAACATGAGGTAGATGAATTGATAAAGGTTGAGAAAGAAATACTTGAATACATGAAAATTCTCTACGGTGTTGATAACCCACTATTCTCGTTCAACAAGATAAAGGAAGAAGGTAAACTTGCCGAGATGTTACCAAGATATCTTTTTTGGTTCTTTAAATTCTTGAAAACTGTCAAGAAAATTAATGAGCTTAAGGAACCTATAGAAGTCTATATGTCGAAGATTGTTAAGAATCACTCTCTAAGAGACATTGTAATACAGCACTTCTTCCGCGGAACACCTTCATTCTTTGCTCTGAGTTATTTCTACCTTTATGCCGACTACATATATCCAAAAGGTGGCGTAGGTGTTTTCCCTCAAAAACTCGCTGAAAAAATTACCGAATTTGGTGGAGAAATATATACAAATACTCAAATCGTCAAAGTCATTCCTTCCAAGAACATGGTAATTGATGAAAAAGGAAATTCATTCGAATACGATGCAATGATATGGGCAACTGATTTAAAGACATTCTACAAACTTCTTAACTCAGAAGGACTTTTTGGCTCTACGTTGAGTAAAGTTGAAAACGAAAAGAAGAAAGTGTTGTCATCTAAAGGAGCAGAGTCTGTTCTAACCGTCTACCTCGGCGTTGACGAACCACCTGAGACATTTGAAAAGATATCCACAGGGCATTTCTTCTACACACCATCGAAAGAGGGTCTTGGAGAAATTAATAGGTCTTGGCTAAGGAAAATAACAGAAAATTATGAAAACACAAGCAAAGAAGAAATACTTAAGTGGCTTGAAGATTTTATAAAGCACAACACATATGAAATCTCAATACCAGCTTTAAGAGATAAATCAATGACTCCGAATGGGAAAACAGGATTAATCGTTAGTGCTTTATTCGACTACGAAATTATCAAAAAGATACACGAAGATAATTGGTACGATGAATTCAAATCTCACGCAGAAAATCTGATGATTAAAAATCTAAAAGAAAAGATTTATCCTTTCTTAGAGGAAAAAATTATCTTCAAGTTCACATCAACACCATTAACGCTTGAAAGAATGTATAATACATCAGAAGGTTCAATTGTTGGCTGGTCTTTTGAAGAGCAAATTCCAGTACCATCAGGGATGTTCAGTTTGAAGAGCGCTATAAAAACTCCAATAGCCAACATTTACAAAGCAGGGAAGTGGGCTTACGCCCCTGCTGGTGTACCAACTGCCATTATTACGGGGAAACTCGCAGCGGATATGATATAGCAACTTTTAGATTGAATAGGAGGTGGTAGAGATGGTCGACATTTTCACGATTATCTTTCAAATTTTCTGGATGGTTTTGATTTTCTCGTCATTTGCTCCACTTTTCAAAAACTTTTCCCTTCACTCTGCACGGGAAGCTATTATACGACAGATTGAACAAAAAAGAAAAAGCAGAGTTATAACGTTGATTCACAGACAAGAGTCATTTAACTTTTTCGGATTTGGTATAAGGAAGTTCATAGATATTGAAGATTCTGAAGAAGTACTCAGAGCCATCAAAATGACCCCAGATGATATGCCGATAGACTTCATTATTCACACGCCTGGTGGTCTGGTCTTGGCAGCAGAGCAGATAGCAAACGCTCTTAGAAAACACAAGGGTAAAGTAACCGTTTTTGTCCCACATTATGCGATGTCCGGTGGCACATTGATAGCTCTTGCTGCTGATGAAATTGTAATGGATGAAAATGCCGTGTTGGGACCTGTTGACCCACAACTTGGACAATATCCCGCAGCTTCAATTCTTTCGGTTGTAGAAAAAAAGAACATCAACGATATCGATGACCAGACACTGATTCTGGCAGATATCGCCCAAAAGGCAATGAAGCAGATGAAGGAATACGTAACAGAACTTCTAAAAGAAAAGTATCCAGACAAAGCTGAAAAACTTGCAGAAGAGCTGGTTAGTGGGAAATGGACCCACGATTATCCTATCACCGTGGAAAAAGCGCGGGAGCTTGGTATTAAGATATCAACAGACATGCCCAAAGAAATCTACGCGTTGATGAGTCTTTACAAAAATCCGAACTCAGGTAGACCATCTGTTAACTACGTGCCAATTAATTACAAAGAAGAATAAAAGTGAAAAAGCGGCTCGAAAGAGCCGCTTTTTTGATTTAAAGATTAATACCCTTCTGTCTGTAGACTTAGCGAAAACAAAGATAAAGGTAGACCATGCGGTGATGAATTGAGACCTATGTAAAACAAAAATTCCTGACTTTCCCCTGCGGGTTTAGCCAGTTCTGAGAACGGCGCAAATATACCAACAGAGGGATAAAATCTCAATCCTTGCATGTACATTTCCACAAAGAAATGAGTGTATATACCATGTTTGAGTACAGTCTCGACCGATGGATTGGTAACACCAAACGTAATCCCGCTATTTCTCAGGTAAATAGCGTTTCCAAAAAGAAACGCATTATCTGTGAATAGAGTAGAGGCGATTGACATATCATAGCTTGCCTTCTCTGGTTTGTTTAAGTTGAGAGCAACTTTACCTTCAAATGTTGTAGACTTTGTAAGTGCGATATCCACTAACCCTGCGATAAAGAAATTAGATTCAATCTTCTCTGGATTAAAGAGGTCCTCAAGCTTGTCATTGCTTAACAACCCAAAAACTTGAACATTATAGGGCATTCCAAATGCATATGATGAAACCAAAAGTCCAAATCCGATGTTATTCAGATAAACTGCTGGGGCATTTGCAGTAAACAAACTGAAAACAGAATCGAGTAAACCTATGTCCCTGGTCTTGAAACTAAACGTCAGATAACTGTACATATCTGTTATCGGACTCAATGAGAGCCCGCCAAATCTAAGCATGCCAGTAAGATTGTAATCGTTCGTTGGATAGTAGTAACTTGCGAATAACTGATAATTGTCCTTCATCGTAAGCCAGCTCACATACTGAGAATAGGTCACATCAAACTGAGTATCGGTCAGTATAAAATCAAATATCGGTGTTAAGACCCAAAACGTGTCATTTTCAATATTAGCAAATGTGAATATAATATAACCCCTGCGAATATCGTTTTCGATATCGTATTCGTAAATAGGTATCCAGGTAAGTGGTTGTGTCATTTTCTGAATTCTAAACGTAATTTCAGAACCATACTGATATTTCTTGTCTTGAAACTTTAATACTGGTTCTTTTCTGACTAAATCTGCTTCTTTCTTTTGTGCATTTATTCTATAGACCCCCGTTCCTGTGCTTGCCGAGTATGGAATGTAACTTACGTAATATAACTCGTCTTTGTCAAGCACAAAATCGTATACGAGCAGATTCTCACCCAATTTGTAAAGCTTTCCCTCAGCTAAATCGTAGTAGTAAGGATTGACGTATTTTTCATCTACTCTTGTAAAGAGCAACCCGTTTTCCCAAAATCTCAAATAAGGACCTTTCATAGCATTGTCTTCTAATACAACAGTTTTTTTAGTAACCAAGTCGTACACAATTATTTGATAATCAGAAGTAAGCAGTGCTATTTTGTTATTTTTTACGTCCATGTAAGTAACGTATTTGTCTATCAACAGTTCCAAACTTTTCCCAGAAACTGTTGTTTTCATTTTCTTAGTATCGTATCGTGCAATATACACATTCCCATCATCTACATCAAATGCAGAAATATTGCCCTTGGCTATCAGCTTATTCGAATTAATATCCCAAATTTGGTTTTCATATTTTCCAAAATTTTCAGCTTTTGTAAGAACATAAGTTTTGTCTTTATCGTATTTAATATCTAACGCAATTAATGTTTTACTTCCTTGTTCTTTACCATCTTTACCTAGGAAAACAAGCCTTGGGTTGACACTACCAACATAAGACGTCGCGGGACCAAACTCTACAGAATAGACCCCTAACTTCTCACCCAAAAGGTCTAACTTATATATCTTTGCATTTGGCGCTTTATATATTAAATCCCCTTCTGAGTAGTTCAACTTCATCAACGACCTTATCCAATCCGTGTAGAGCTCATCAAATGGCTTACCAAAAACCTTTTCAAAAATATCTTTGTATTTTAACCCTATTTCAATATCTGGAAGAATCGTGGACGTTAATGCTAGATATTTCTTCATCTTCTCAATACCGTAAGTATCGACCAAGTATTTATAGAACCCTGCTGTGAAATTATAGTAAAGTTGTCCTCCTCTAAAGTCATCAGGTGGCATGATTTCCTTGTAGGTGAAAGATGGAAAGTTTTGTATGGCATAGTAATATAACCCATCGGAAACATACGGATTGTTCAACCTACCAGAATTCTTGGAAAACGAACTTTCCGCAAATACCGTCGTCCCTTCTACAAACGGTCCATTCATCTGTGGCAAATACGGAAATCCCATAACGATACTTACAAGCTTTGTAAACCAA